>CAZYCG010000001.1:0-30674 GCA_964645865.1 uncultured Dehalococcoidia bacterium
CTTTAATCTTATGGTCTAACAATTTGCCGTTACGATTGTAAGAATCTGCTGTGATTAGTACATTGCTCTCTGAATCTATAATCCTATCGCCACATGCGGTTCCACTAAATCCTCCAAAAACCTGACTATGTATAACCCCGAGGCGGGCACATGCGAGCATGGTAATTGGTAATTCTGGGATCATTGGCATATGCAGCGTTACTCTATCTCCGGGTTTTAATCCACAGAATTCTTTCAATAAAGTAGCAAATTCATTTACTTTTACAAACAGTTCAGCGTAAGTAATTACTCGGTCATTTTCATTTTCTTGTTCGGACACCCAGATAATAGCAGGTTTATCTGCATAATCAGATAAATGTCTGTCTACGCAATTATAGGAAGCATTCAATTTTCCGCCAACAAACCAATTGTAAAATGGAGGATTGGAACTGTCCAATATTTGATCCCATTCTTTATCCCAGGTTATTAGGTCGGAATATTGTTTAAAACATTCAGGGAATTTATCAATTGTAAAATTCTCTTTTATTTTTTTGTCATTGATGTTCGCTTGGTTAGCAAATTCATCAGAAGGGTAAATCAATTCTTCTTCTCGCCAATGAGATGCTATTTCTGATTCGTTTGCATTAACTTTATTTATATCTTTAGTCATTTTTTAAACCTTTAATATTTATCTGGTTACCAAATAATTTGTCCTAAATCGAGCATTGCTATTATACAATAAAAAATTTTTAATAAAATGTATACTTGTTACTATTGTAAATAATGTCATTTAAGAGCAGTTTTGAGGCAATGGTACGAATATAAAGCTTATATATTTTGTTGATTTGCTGAGTTCAAAAACAGTTTATAGTGGTATAATTTTCAGTGAATCCACCGTAATTATATGAGGTATACTAAACTGAAAATAAAAGTTATGGTTTTTGCTAAATTTAAAGAGATTGTAAATACTGGAAATTTCGAATTAGACCTTTCTACCGGTGCGGATGTGAATGAGGCTATTGATAAGATTTGTTTGAAATATCCGAGTTTAAATTTGAAGAAGTTAAAATTTTTGGTTGCAGTAAACTATAATTACGCAAGTTACACTGAAATTTTACAAGAAGGTGATGAAATTGCTTTAATCCCTCCTGTTAGTGGAGGTTATGTTTAATGCAGGGTTCATTTAACGCTTAATAATGATAACAATAACCGAAACCCAATTGGATATTCAGAGTTTTACAGATTATGTCTTAGGAGATCAGAACGGTGCTGTTAATACATTTCTGGGAGTGACTAGAAATTCTACAGATGGTAGAGCGGTAGTAAAGCTAGAATATGAGTGTTATTTACCAATGGCTCAGAAAAAACTGGAAGAAATAAAGAATGAGGCAGTACGAAAATGGGAGATAAGCTCAGTTGCTATAGGACATAGAATTGGTACTTTAGATATAGGCGAAACCAGTTTGGTGGTTGCTGTATCTGGTCCTCATAGAGCAGCCGTTTTTGAGGTTTGCCAATACATTGTAGATAGAATAAAAGAAATTGTTCCCATATGGAAAAAAGAGTTTTTCGAAGATGGGGCGATATGGGTTGAATCTCCCGGCTCTGAATCTCAATAAGCTGGTCCGGTATATGATAAAATGTCTCCGATGATGATCTTTGTTGGTCCTATTACGAAATAGGATGATATTTTGGAGGGATCGCATAGTGGTCTAGTGCGGGCGCCTGCTAAGCGCTTAGGGGGAGAGATCCCTCTCACGGGTTCGAATCCCGTTCCCTCCGCCGTTTTTCATGTTCTAAGAGGATTACATAGGGAAGTTTAAATGGATACATATAATATTTGGACAATTGGTTGTCAAATGAATAAAGCAGATTCAGAACGTTTGGGTAGTGCACTTGATCAGATGAGTTTATCTTCGGTTGAGTCTCCTGAGTTGGCGGATGTTATTGTGGTAAACAGTTGTGTTGTTAGGAAAAGTGCAGAAGATAAAGTTACAGGAATGCTTGCAAAGCTGAATGGTTTCAAAAAAAATAATCCTGATCAGGTTATTGCTTTGATGGGCTGTATGGTTGGTCCGAAACAAGACAAATTGCAAAAACAATTTCCTTTTGTTGATGTGTTTATGAGACCGCAAGAATATGATCCGCTATTGCAATTGATAGGTGTAAAAACTGGAATAGATCCAGATGGATGTGTAGGAGATTTGACTGCTACTCCAGGTGTTACTGCTTTTATACCTATAATACATGGTTGTGATAAATTTTGTTCTTTTTGCATAATCCCATATAGGAGAGGAAGAGAAGTCAGTAGGACTATAGCCGATATAGTTAGAGAAACGGAACTTCTTGTTGCGCGGGGAGTTAAAGAGATTACTCTACTTGGTCAGAACGTTGATTCATATGGTCATGATTTTGATGAAAAGAGAGACCTAGCAGATTTATTAATTGCTTTAAACGATGTTAATAATTTAAAGAGGATTAGGTTCTTAACTTCTCATCCTAATGATATGAGTGATCATATAATCGATACGGTCGCTCAACTGGATAAGGTATGTGAACATATTAATTTACCTTTCCAAGCTGGAGATGATGATGTATTGGAGAGGATGAGAAGAGGATATACCAATAAACAGTATAGGTTATTAGTCGATAAAATAAGAAATAGAATTCCGACTGTGTCAATGAGTACTGACCTAATTGTTGGATTTTCAGGTGAAACCGCTGAACAGTTTGAAAAGAGTGTTGAAATGGTAAAGGACATGAAATTTGACAAGGTTCACTCTGCTTCCTATTCCGTTAGAGAAGGCACTATTGCATCGAGAACCTTGCCGGATGATGTTTCTTTTGAAGAAAAAAAAGCTAGATTGAAAACTATTGATGATTTACAAAAGGATATCCAAGAAAACCTTAATTCTAAATTGAATGGTACAATTCAATCAGTTTTAGTTGAAAATATAAAAAATGATATACTTGAAGGAAGGACCAAGAATGATAAAATAGTCCGTTTAAGCGGTGTTGGTAACTCTATTGGAGAAATTGTAGAAGTAAAAATACAAAAGACTGGTCCATGGAGTTTGTCTGGGCTTATAGTTAATCCGCTTGAAGTATTAATATAGAGGTGTATTGGTGACTACACAAACTAAATTGCCGGTTGTACCTATAACTGAATTAGAGCAGTCGGCTTTTTGTCAGACAGAAGAGGAATTAGAATCAAAATCCTTAGTTGAGGAATTTGCTGTTGGAGTCAGGTGGCAGCGCATCCCAAAAAAATATCTCGGGTTGTCCCCTGAAATTATTGGTAAAAGAATACAAAAAGCTAAAAAAATGCTTGGTCAAAAAGTTGTGGTTTTGGGGCATCACTACCAAAGAGATGAAGTAATACAGTTTGCAGATTACACAGGCGATTCATTTAAGTTGTCTAAATATGCAGCATCTCAAAACAATGCTGAATATATAATTTTTTGTGGCGTTCATTTTATGGCTGAAACCGCTGATATTCTTACAAATGATGATCAAAATGTGATTTTGCCAAATATGACAGCCGGTTGTTCAATGGCAGATATGGCGATAACTGACGATGTTCTTGATTGTTGGGACGATTTGGGTGCAGTATTGAAAAACAAAATTGTCACTCCAATAACCTATATGAATTCAACCGCAGATATTAAATCTTTATGTGGTGAAAACGATGGAGTTGTTTGTACTTCTTCGAATGCAGAACAGACATTTGAATGGGCTTTGAAAAAGCAAGGAAAGATATTATTTTTGCCAGATCAGCACCTTGGCAGAAATACCGCATCTAGAATGGGTATTTCTGACGATGAAATGATAGTTTGGGATCCATTTAAATCGCTTGGTGGAAACAGCGAAGAGGATATTAATAAATCAAAGATAATATTATGGAAAGGCCATTGTTCAGTACATACTCGTTTTACTTTGGAACAGATAAAAAAGGCTAGACACAAACATAATGATGTTAAAGTTATTGTTCATCCAGAGTGTACTCCAGATGTTGTTGATAATGCAGATCTTTATGGGTCAACGGAATTCATAATAAATCAAGTTTCAAATTCTAAACCTGGTACTACGTGGGCGATAGGTACTGAAATAAATTTAGTAAATAGGCTAGCTAAAGAGAATCAGGATAAGAATATATTCTGTTTGGATTCAATAGTATGTCCATGTGCTACTATGTACAGGATTCATCCTGCTTATTTGTTGTGGGTATTAGAAGGTTTGGTAGAACAAAACCCTACTAATGTAGTCCAAGTTGCTCCTGATAAGAAGAAAAATGCCAGAAAAGCTTTAGATTTGATGCTTTCGTTAAGCTAAGAATACCTATCATATATAACTGTTTTGGATAGTTTACTGAAATATGAAGTTGATCAATTAATTGAGAATTCTGTAAACGAAGACTTGTTATTAGGTGATGCTACTACAGATGCGTTGTTTAAAGATGAAATTGTAGGAAAGGCATCGATTTTGGCTAAATCCAATGGGATTTTATGTGGTTCTTATGTTGCTAGCAAAGTGTTTAAAAGAATTGATCCTGTTTTGGAAATCGAATGGTTTTTGCGAGAAGGAGATTCGTTTGTAGGTAAGGATGAGTCGTCAGTAGCTGAGATATCCGGTTCGATATCTAGTATTTTAAAGGCGGAGAGAACGGCTATAAATTTCCTTCAGCATTTGAGTGGTATTGCTACAATGACCAAAGGTTATGTAGACGCCATAGCTCCATATAAAACCCAAATTCTTGATACTAGAAAAACCATTCCAGGATTGCGTCATTTACAAAAATATGCTGTTACAGTCGGTGGGGGTAAAAACCATCGGAAAAATTTAGGTGATGGGATATTAATAAAAGATAATCATATCAATATAGCTGGTAAAAATGGATATGGGTTTGATTCAATAATGTCTAAAATATCACGATATGCGTCTAAGGATTTAAAAGTTGAAATTGAAGTCTCGAATATTGATGAAGCTGTTCTGGCTTTGAATTCAGGCGCAGATATTATCATGTTAGATAACATGCCGCCTGATGAAATGAAAGTGGCTGTTGAAATAATTGACGGTAAAGCACTAACTGAAGCTTCTGGGGGTATAAATTTAAATAATGTGGCATCCGTTGCTGAAACAGGAGTTGATTTTATATCAATAGGAGCACTAACCCATTCGGTATCTGCCGTAGATTATAGTTTGGAGATGATTTAAGGTTTACTGATTTTGTCTTTTGAATCAATTATTATAGTCACAGGGCCGTCATTTACTATTTCGACTACCATATGAGATTGAAATTTCCCGGTTTTAGTTGCTACTCCTGTTTTTTCAAAATCAGTAATCAATTGATTGAATATATCGTTGGCTTTTTCTGGCTTAGCAGCTTCTGTAAAGCTTGGCCGTCTTCCTTTTCTCGTATCTCCATAGAGTGTGAATTGGCTTACAACTAATATTTCGTAGTTGGCATCTTTAACTGAAATCTCAAAATTCCCTTTATCGTTAGGAAATAATCTCATGTTTGTAATTTTATTTACCAAATACTCTATATCTTTGGTGCCGTCTGTTTCAGAAATTCCAACTAACAAAATTAACCCACATTCGATAGATGAAAACATTTCGCTAGAGACTGATACTGATGCTTTAGATACTCGTTGTACAACAATTTTCAATTGTTAAGTTACTTGCTAGACGTTTTAGAAGTAGATTTTTCGGTTGAATTATTGTTTTTTGATGTTGAATCTGAACTGGATTTGGAATTATTTTTCTCAGACTTTTTATCTTCTTTTGCATCATCTTTAGCAGACGGTTTTTTATCTTCGTTATTATCAGAAGCGGGTTGAGATGTGCTACCCTTTTTGCCGTAATCATTTACGTAGAATCCACTTCCTTTGAATACAACGGGTACTGATAAAATCACCCTCTGAGATTTAGCTTCACATTTTGGGCATGGCGCCACATTGTCTGATTGAAAGCTTTGTCTTAGTTCAAATCGATGTCCGCATTCTGGACAATCGTACACATATGTAGGCAAATTGATCTCCAATAAAATGGTAATTATCGGCAGTCTAAACGATGGACTGCTAATTCAAAATAGCATTGAGGTGTTACTGTGTCAAGCAAATTTGGGACTCAAGCATTATATTGAGATATTCCCGCTTCCCAATAACTGCGGATTTCATTTACATTCGTTTCTATTAGATTTCCAATAGATATATTTTTTTCTGATACGTATCCGACTTTCAAAATAGGAACTGATTGTTGTTCGCATTGTTGGATGATTTTTTGTTCATTAGCGGGGTTTACAGAAATTAAAATTCTAGACTGTTCTTCTCCGAATAAAGCAACATCCCATCTCCCTTTGATTTCACAAGTGAGGGTTATTCCTTTTGATCCTTTTATGCAGCACTCAGATATAGCGACTGCAATGCCTCCGTCTGAACAATCATGAGACGATTGTATAATCCCAGTTTTAATTAATTCCCGGCATATACTTTGAACTTTCTTTTCCATTTGAAGATCGATATGAAGTGTCCCTGCTACTACTTGGTGATTTATGTAAGACCATTCGCTGCCACTTAATGCTTGAATATTTGTACTTAGTGAAGACGTTCCCAGAAGGTATACTAAGTCGCCAATGGATTTGAAACTACTAGATACCGCCTGTACATCGTCTTCAATCAAACCTAATGCTCCGATTATAGGTGTGGGGTATATATTTCCTTCGTTGGTTTGATTGTAAAGGCTAACATTACCGCTAATAACTGGTATATCAAATGCTTTACAGGCGTCTACGATTCCTTCTATACATTTTTCCAATTGATAATAAACATCATTTTCTTCAGGGTTTCCGAAATTCAAACAATCAGTTATTGCTACAGGATTTGCACCTACAGTGGAGAGGTTTCTACATGCCTCTGCAACAGATATAGCTCCACCAATTTTAGGGTCGATGTAGCAATATCTCCCATTGCCATCAGTAGTTAACGCCAATTTAGTATTAGTTTCCTTTATTCGTAAAACGGCAGCGTCATAGCCGGGCGGAATTATTGTGTTAGTCTGAACTTGATGGTCATATTGTTTATAAATATGTTCTTTGCTTGCTATATTAGGTGACGAAAGTAGTTTTTTTAATGCAGCTTTAGGGTTTGAAGATAATTCAATTGAATCAAAATCGAAACTTTGCAAGTCTTCAATATATGAAGGTTTGGTAGTATCAAACACATAATTTGGCGGGTTGGTTAATAAAGCAGTTGGTATTGTGGCTACTGGATTGGAATTGTATTTAATTCGAGCTATGCCATCGTTGGTTGCTTGTCCTATTTTGGAAAATGAGATGCCCCATTTTTTACATGTATCAATAACTATATTTTCGTAGTTAGGTTCTACAGCTATTATCATTCTTTCCTGAGATTCTGATAGCATTATTTCGTATGGAGTCATACCTTCATCTCTCAATAACACTTTATCCAATTCTAAATGAATTCCACATTTTCCGTTTTCTGCAGCTTCAACGACGGCAGTTGCTAATCCAGCTGCACCTAAATCTTGTATTCCTACAACATGTTCATTTAGAGCTAATTCTAAACAGGCTTCTATTAAAATTTTTTCCATAAATGGATTTCCGACTTGTACGGCAGAACGAAGTTCTTGATTTTCATCTAATGACTTTGATGCTAAACCCGAAGCTCCATGAATTCCATCTCGTCCAGTTTCTGATCCAATTAGGAATATAGATGAATTGGGTTCCATAGTAGCTCTTTTGATTTTGTCATGATCAACGAGACCGACGCACATAGCATTAACTAGGGGATTTCCATTATAAGGACTAGAGAAATATACCTCTCCGCCAACATTAGGTACTCCTATACAATTACCGTAGTTCGAAATTCCATTAACTACACCCTTTAAAAGGTTTATACTGTTTAATTTCGATGGTTCACCAAATCTAAGTGAATTTAAAAGTGCTATAGGTCTTGCACCCATAGAAAAAATATCTCGTACAATCCCTCCTATTCCCGTTGCGGCACCTTGGATAGGTTCTATAGCGGACGGGTGATTATGCGATTCGATTTTCATTACTACAGCTCGATTATCACCTATATCTATAGCGCCCGCATTCTCTGAGCCTTGTTCAACCAATACGTTATTTGCAGGTAATTCGCTAAAATTTTTTAAAAGTGATTTGGAGTGTTTATATCCGCAGTGTTCACTCCAAGCTGATCCGAATATCCCTAGTTCTAGTTCATTCGGTTCACGTCCTAGAGAAGAAATTATTTTTTCATATTCTGATTCAGAGATTGCTAATTCGGATAGTAATGTTTTCAAATTGTTCATAGGTTGAATTATCGGTATATATTGGCTATAAGGATTTTTTATTAGAGATTATAGAGTTAAAGATTTTCGCCCCGTCCGTACTTCCTAGAATTGACTCGCAACATCTTTCTGGGTGTGGCATCATTCCGACTACATTACCTTCCTTATTGCTGATGCCGGCAATAAATTCCATAGAGCCATTTGGATTACAAGATTTTTCATATAGACCTTTTTCCGAGCTGTATTTGAATAAGATCTGGTTATTGTTTTTAAGTTCTTTTAAAGTTCTTGGTTCTGCATAATAACGTCCATCGCCATGAGATATTGGAATTTTCAATACCTGATTTTGGTCACAAAGTTTTGTGAAAGGGTTATTGATATTTTCAACTTTTAAATTTACCCATTGACAGCGAAATTGCAGAGATTCATTTTTTAACAATGCGCCTGGCAATAAACCTGATTCGCACAAAATTTGGAAGCCATTGCATATACCTAAAACTAATCCGCCTGAATCAGAAAATTTCTTAATCGAGTTCATTACTGGAGAAAAGCGAGCTATTGCTCCCGGTCTCAAATAGTCTCCATATGAGAAACCACCTGGTACTATAATGCAGTCAAAGTGTGAAATATCAGTATCGTGATGCCATATATATTCTGTTTCTTGTTTAAGTACTTCTGATAATACGTGATAGCAATCATGATCGCTCCAAGTACCTGGGAATTGAACTACACCAAATTTCATTTGTTATAAATCCGTTGTTTTACTTGTTTAATATTTTATTTACTGTAGCACTTATAATTTTGCCGTCGGCTTTTCCTTTTACTTTTGGCATTACCCACGCCATAACTTTACCAATATCCTGCGAAGAAGTAGCTTTAGTTTCCTCTATTCCATTTTTTACAATGTCTTCTATCTCAGGTTGCGAAAGTTGCTCGGGCAGATAATTCATGATTATTGAAAGTTCTTTTTCTTCTACCTCTACAAGATCACTGCGGTTTCCGTTTGTAAATGCTTCTATGCTTTCTCGTCTTTGTTTTGCTTGCTTGTTTAATACATCGACGATTTGTTCATTAGTTAAAGTCGAGCCTATAGATATTTCTCTGTTATGAATTTCAGATTTTAGATATCTTAGTACAGATTTGCTCACAGTATCACCTTGCTTAATCGCTGTTTTAAGGTCTTCATTTATTTTGTTAAGCATTGTATATTACCTGCCTTGATTATTTAATAAAATTATTCCAATTTTGATATAGCATTATCAATTCTTTCAAATGATTTTCCCCGTCCTATTATTTCTATGGATTTGAATAAAGGAGGAGACACTTCTAATCCACTGAGAGCTACCCTTACTGACCCTAATAACTGTCTAGGTTTTAATTCCATTTCCTGTGCTGAAAGTCTTAAAGAGGTTTCTATATTTGATTCATTGAACTGCTGAATATTTGAAAGATTTAGAACTACTCTCTTTAAGGCATTTTTTGTTGTTTCTTTATCCGTTCCTTTCTGTACTAAATCTTCATCTTTGTATTGTATATCATCAGAAAAAAAGAAGTTTACTAAAGGCTTTACATCTTGTAATGTTTTAATTCGTTCTTTTATTAAAGGTACTATTGGAATCATTTGCGATGAAGATGGAACAGGATGAATTCCAATTTCTGGATATTTCTCCCAATACTCTAATATCGTTTTAGCTAATGATTTGTCTGAAACGGTTCTCATAAAATAGCCATTTAACCAATTTAATTTTTGGATGTCAAAAATGGCTCCTGATTTACTGACTCTTTCAAGAGAAAAATGTTTGATTATTTCTGAGATTGTGAGTACTTCTGTTTTGTCATCAAGAGACCAGCCTAGTAGAGATAGAAACACGAAAATCGCGTTTGGTAAATAGCCTTGTTTCCTGTATTCCAATACAGACGTTGTGCCATGTCTTTTGCTTAATTTACTTTTGTCTGGTGCTAATATTATTGGTAAGTGCGCAAATTCTGGGGGAGTCCATCCAAGTGCTTTGTAAATAGCGAGATGTTTAGGAGTACTTGATAACCATTCTTCAGCTCTGATTACATGTGATATTTCCATGGAATGGTCATCTATTACATTAGCCAAATGATATGTTGGAAATCCATCAGATTTAATTATGATGAAATCATCTATAACTTTGTTTTGAAATTTCACTCCCCCTCTGATTGTGTCAAACAAATTCCATTCACCTTCTAGTGGCATAGCGAATCTAATAACTGATGGTGTTTGTTTTTCTTCAATAGCTTTTAATTGTTCTGGGGTTAAATATCTACATTTCCGATCATATGAAGTATCTAGTTTTTTTATCCTTCGCTGTTCGCGAACTTCACTTAATCTTTCTGGGGAGCAATAGCATTTATAAGCATTTTTATTTTGCAAAAGCTGATGTGCAAATGGGATGTAATATTTTTCTAGTCTCTCTGATTGAACGTATGGCCCGAAAGGTTTATTGCTATTAGGTCCTTCATCCCAATCTATTGACAACCAATTTAACGAATCTAAAATATTTTCTATTGCTCCTGGTATAGTTCTACTTTGGTCGGTATCTTCGATTCTAACGACAAATTTACCTGAATTGTTTTTTGCAAATAACCATGTAAATATAGCTGTACGGATATTCCCTACGTGAGGATCTCCAGTAGGGCTAGGGGCGTATCTAACTCTGACTGTATTTTGTGGTTGTTTATTGTTCATTTTTTAGGTGAGGTGCGTGACTGATTTTGTATTATAAGATTTCCAGAAATTTTTCTAGGTCTGGTGCTAGTGGACATTCAAATTCAACATATTTCTTTGTGAAAGGCATTATAAAGCCGATTCTTTTTGCATGAAGAAATTGCCTTTCCAAATATGCATTTGGTTTTCCGTACAATTCATCACCTACAACAGAATAACCAATCGAATTTAAATGTACTCTAATTTGGTGAGTTCTTCCAGTTAAGGGTGATATTTCCAATAAACTGTTATTAGTATATTTCGCAATTTCCCTGTATTTTGTAACAGAATGTTTACCATCTGTAATTACACACATTTTTTTTCGATCAGTAGGATGTCTTCCGATATCACCTTCGATTATAGCTTCTTTAGGTCTGATATGACCTTCAACTAAACCTATGTATGACTTCTTGATTTCTTTTGTTTTAAATTGATTAGAGATTTGAATATGGGATTCTTCATTTTTTGAAATTATTAAAATTCCAGATGTGTTTTTATCCAATCTATGGACAATTCCTGGTCTAAACATACTGCCTGGAAATTTGATTTCTGGATAATTTGCAACAATAGCGTTAGCAAGGGTTGTAGTTGTGTTATTAGGAGAGGGATGTACGGCGAGCCCGGGTGGTTTGTTGATAATGAGTATGTTTTCGTTTTCAAATACCACATCTAAACTTAATTCAAAAGGTACAAGAGAATTTGTTGGTACTGGTTCTTTGACAGTTAATTTAATTGTTTGGCCATGTTGTATCAATGATGATGAGCGAGCCAGTTTGCCATCTATAGTCGCGTTTCCTCCATCTATCATTTTTTTTATTTTTGTCCTTGAATATTTAGGGAATTTGATAGATAGAAAAACGTCTAATCTAGAATTAGCTTGCGTCACTTTTATTTCAAATATTTTAGAGCGATTATCAGGAGGTACAATTACATGCATTTCAATGTTTTTTTTCAGTCAGTTTTGATAATTTTTCTCTGTAGAGTATTCCAGTAATTAAAATAGTTATTCCTACTACTATGCTAGAATCGGCAACGTTGAAAACCGGCCACCATCCAACTGAAAGAAAGTCTGTGACCGATCCAAAAGCCAATCTATCTGATAAATTACTTATTGCGCCACCTAACTGAAGCCCAAGTGCCATTCTTAAGATTATGTTTCCCATAGTATATTCCTTATATATGTATATAAGGAATATTAGAGCTATTAATGAAGCTACTATAAGAAGTATCGTTTGACCTTGGAGTAGTCCGAAAGCTGTCCCAGTGTTATACGTGTGGTAAATCCTGAAAATCCCGGTTTCAGGCCATGACTCGTAAAGGTTAAATTGAGATTTAATTATGTATTTTGATAATTGGTCTAATATGATTACAATGATTAACGTCGCCATCAATACTAGATCTTTATATATTACTCGTTTAGTTTTTGAATTAATTGTTGTTGTATTCTGCTTCAAATCATCTGTATCCGATGGTTCGGTTAATTCATTGTCCATAGCATCATCCTTAATATTCTCAACTTATTTTAAAATATGTGGTCTTATATAACTAGTCGGTGACGCCTATTATGTATAAATGGTAAAGAAATATAAGTTTATGATTGGGATGGCACTAATATAAGTTTATAATGGTATGTAAATTGAGTTAAATTAATCCAGATCGTTTAATTAGCTTGAATATTGGTTTTACGGAGTGTTTATATGTACTCGAAAATTGGTTTAGGATTGATATTGATTATAGTTGGGTTTTTGTTGCAGTCACGAATTTTCGAATTTCTTTTGGATGTTGCAGGGTGGATTTTTATAGTTATTGGATTAGTGGCTTTAATAACCGGTATAGTTGGCCGAATAAAAAAATAAGTTAATTTACAACACTTAAGAAATTACACGTGATTTTATGAACCATTTTCAATTAACTTGTATTGATTGTACCGAAGCTCATAATCCATCCTTTGAATTAATTAGGTGTTCAAAATGTGATGGGATTTTGGACGTCGAGTATACATCTTTGTATATAGAAGATATCAGAAAGAATCTAAGTGTTAATGCATTAATTGAATTAATGACTCCTGTTATTGATAAGGAATTTATAGTTTCTTTAGGTGAAGGAAATACTCCTTGTACTGAGATATCAACAGTCGGTTCTGACTTCAACCAACATTTAATAGCGAAGTTAGAATATATGAATCCTACTGGATCCTTTAAAGATCGTGGGGTGGCTACAATGATTTCTGCTGCAAAATATTATGGAATTAAAGAAATAGTAGAAGACTCATCTGGAAATGCGGGAGCTTCAGTTGCTGCTTATGCAGGTGCTGCGGGGATTAAATCCAATATATTTGTTCCTTCTAATGCTGCAGGGTCTAAATTGGCTCAGATATCAGCTTATGGAGCGGTAGTACATAAGATAGATGGGTCAAGGTCAGATGTTACAGAAAAATTGATTCAGTACAAAGATAAATTTGATTTACACTATGCCTCGCATGCTATCAGTCCTTTTTTTATAGAAGGTAATAAAAGATTTGCCTACGAATTGGCTTTGGATTCAGAGATTGATTTACCTGAACACATTATTTTCCCTGTGGGAAATGGAGGCCTTTTACTAGGTGCTTGGAAAGGATTCAAGGAATTGCTTCTTTTCGGATTAATTAGGAAAATGCCAAGATTACATTCCATACAATCTGAATTGATTGATCCAATTACGCGTGCTTACAACTCAGATGAATTTAATTCACAGGATGGAGTGACATTGGCAAGTGGTATATCAGTAAAATCGCCTCCAAGATTGAACCAGATAGTCCAAGTCATTAATCAAACTAAAGGTAGAGCTATGTCAATAACGGAAAAACAAATGATTGATGCTCAGGCGTTTTTATCTCATAAAGGTTTATATTCTGAATACACATCTGCGGTGACTTTAGCTGGTTTGAATAAATTGGTGGAAATAGGAGCAATAAATTCTGGGCAAACAGTTTTATTGCCTTTGACTGGCACTGGATTAAAAGAAAAATAAAGGCTTTAACTAGCCTTGTATTTTTCAAATGCTTTTTTGAATCCGTGTATGGAATTACGTAATACAGAATCGTCTACGCAATAAGCGATTCTAAAATGGCCTGGAGTTCCAAATCCGGTGCCTGGCACCACTAAAATCCTTTGAGTCTTTAATTCTTCTACAAAAGGTATTTCATCAGGTGTAGGTGATTTCGGGAACATGTAAAATGCGCCATCAGGTTTTACAACTGAATACCCTATATTTGTTAATTCGTCGAATAGGAAATCTCTTTTTCTTTCGTAATCAGCTACATCGATAGCTACATTTTGAAGAGAGACGATAATTCTCTGCATTAATGCGGGTGCATTAACAAATCCTAATGTTCGATTACAAAAAGTTAATCCATCTATTATTTCTTTAGTGTTTTCGTAGTTAGGATTGACTGCTATATAACCTATTCTTTCTCCAGGGATAGAGAGGTCTTTAGAATGGGAAGTAGCTACTATACTTTTGTGGTGGAAATCGAATATGTGGGGATATTTTATATTGTCAAATATGATTTTTCTGTATGGTTCATCGCTAACTAATGTGATTTCTGTTCCTAGAGTTTTTTCCTTATTTGATAAAATTTTAGAAATAGCGGAAAGTGTTTCTGGTTTGTAGATAACCCCGGTAGGATTTCCTGGAGAACATATTAAAACCATTTTAGTTTTTGCAGTTATGGCGTTTTCTAATTCATCTAATTTTGGTAGGAAATTCGAATCTGAATTAACTACTTTGCACTTTGCGTTGTGGTTATCAGCATAAAATATATATTCTACAAAATATGGTGCGAAAATAATTACCTCATCTTCAGAGTCTAATATTGTTTTCATAACAACATTTAAAGCACCACCTGCACCAATAGTCATAACTAAATGAGAAGAATCAAAGTTTAATCCTGTTTCAATTTTAAGTTGGTTAGCTACAGCAGATCTAGTTTCTAAATACCCTGAATTTGGCATGTATCTGTGCATGCCATCAATTGGGTTTGACGCTAATTCTTTTAGTTTGTCATAAAACTGTTTTGGAGGACCGATAATCGGGTTACCTAAAGATAAATCGTAAATATTGTCTTGTCCTAATTTCTGCTTTAAAGCTTCCCCTTCTTCAAACATTTTCCGAATCCAGGAACCTTGTTCCATAAAATTCTTAATTTTTTTTGATATAGACATATTCAGTATCCGTTATGATTACCATTTGACTTATCATTGATTTGTATATCATTCATCAGGGTTTTTTATTTTTATACCATATTATTATAGGTGCAATAATCAATATGGAAGAAACAAAAATCCACAATATAGTTCCTTCTGTCTGAGATTGTAGTGGGTTTTCTTTAACGTTTATATTAAATGTTACCTCTTGATGCTGATTATTTTCTAGTGAGGATTTGATTTTTATTTCCCAATTGCCTGATTTTTTGAAGTTGAATTTAGCGGTGTAGTCTTTTGGCACGGCAGGGTTACTAAGAGCAAATGATTTGTAAGGTTTATCTAGATTATGATTAGTTACAAAAATTTCCACCTTTGCACTAGTTATGTATTTTTGATTCTCTATATCAAATATATTAATAATGAAATTGCAGATTCCAACTTGAGGTTCTACTGGATTGATTTTTAATGAGATTTCACGTTGTTCAGATATTTTGGTTAGATTTCCAATTACTTCAGTATCTGCATGTAGGGTGTTTGTTTGAATACTGAATAATAAGCAAATTATTGAAAACACTAATCTAGTGGAAAGGTAGTATATAGTTAATTCTCCTTTCAATTATTATTGGTGAAGTTAAAAAATTACAAGGCGGATTCAATTATTTTTCTCAAATCAGATTCTATTTCATCATATGTAACGAAACCTTCATATTTCGCGGATAAGATGCCTTTTTCGTTTATTATAAATGTAAATGGTTCAGTAAAAACCCCCCATTCGGTTACTGTTGCAGCTATTCTTCTTTTAGAAAAATGTAAAGCTAATTCATGAGGGTTGTCATAAATTTCTACGTGTATAAAATTCACTTTATCTCTATATTTATCATTCAAATCAGATATTATTTTCACTTGCGGACCACATGTTGCAGTTTGGCAAAATCCAGGTGTTGAGAAAGTTATCAGGGTCGGCTTTGAATTTTCTATGGATTCCTTGACTGTGAAATTATATAAGTCCAAGTCCGGTTCGATATCAGAAGTTATTTCATTTAGGTTTGGATGTGAAAATCTTGTTTTGTTATTACTTTTTGGGACTATATCTCCTAACTTAGGGGTTTTGCCTTCAGGCGTAACCTTGAATTGAGTATTAAGTATATTTGAATCTGTGCTTATTGTAGTTTTCATATCCCAAATTCCAGATTTATCAAAATATGGATGAGACACATAAACCCCCGTTTTTCCTGATGGCCACGGGATAAACGTTGCATCGTAAACAGTAGTGGTTTCATTTGGGTTGGTTAAACTTATTTCAATACTTGGGATAGAAATAGGCTGTTGATTAATGTCGATGATTGCAAACACAAATCTATTTTCACCTAAGTTTAAATCGGTAGAGATAATTATTAGAGTATTTTCAGTATTTGTTACAGTCGTTTTTTGATTTATTGTATTATTTGTAAATTTATCAGTTGAGTGAGTAGAATTTCCACATGAGCTTGCTGAAAAACTTATGATAAAAATAGTTAAAGATAAATTGAGTATTTTATGTTTCATAATAAAACCAATGTGCCGTTGATGGAGCCATACTTTATGTTGTGCAATTATTGACCGAAGATACATTATATGGTATAAATTTGGCAGGCCAGTTAGTTGTGTAAGTAGATGATAATTAATTTGAACTAAGCTTCTACTGGCTCCTCCTTGAGTCGATCCCCAGTTTATCTGGGGATCGCTTCTTTTATTGCATGATTTATAGATTTTATTGACGCTAACTAATGGCTAGTATTGATGCCCAAAATAGTTTTTTATTTGGGTAAATAACAGTAATTGTTGGTGGGCCCGGCTGGGTTCGAACCAGCGACCTAACGGTTATGAGCCGTTTGCTCTACCACTGAGCTACAGGCCCCACTTTTTGTAGCGTAACTTACGATAAGTTTGGTGTCAAGGAATCACTACTATGTGTGATAAATGACCGAGGCTTATTAGTAAAACTATAGTATTGAATCAATTTATAAGGCTATTTATTAATATTCCTAAAATCCAACTCATCATGAACGCTGGAGCTGCGCTAAAACGCCACCCTTCACTGTTTTCATCAGCAGGACCCAAATAATTCAGCCATACCAAAAAAAGAAAAAAACCGATTGACAGTATCCACACCGAAACAGTAGATACTCCTAGGGCAAGTCCGACAATAAATCCGATACTCGCCCAGATAAATGGTGAAATTATGTCTCTATTTATCATATTTGTTAAAGTGCCTATTTATATACTTAGTTAATTGTTTAGATAGATTATACTAACAGTTTTTAATCAAGTATTGCTATTTTTTTACTTGGAATTTTGAATCATTGGTACCAATTTACCTTTCAAATATAATACACTTAAAAACAATGTAATTGACCTGTTTAGGTAAATGGATTGTTATTATAATTATTTGATTCAAATAATCTATATTAATTAACAAAGGTATAATTTTATTTTATGGAAATCCTGAATAATTAGAAATGAAGAAAAAAAGTAAAAATAAAGAGTTTGACATAAATCGCAATCAACTGCTCGACGAAATACAAAACAAGGTTTTGTGGTTAGCAGTTTATATGGTTGATTATGCAAATAAGCACAAAATCAGTTCAAGTGGGCTTAAAGTGGGTGGTCATCAGGCTTCTAGTTCGTCTGTGGTGACAATAATGACATATTTATTTTTTGAATTCATGAAAAATGTAGATCTTATTTCGATTAAACCGCATTCCTCGCCTGTTTATCATGCTATTCAATATTTATTGGGTAACTTAGACAAAAGGTACCTCAAGGCATTGAGGTCTTTTGGCGGGTTACAGGCATATCCAAGTAGAACCAAAGATCCTGATAATGTTGATTTTACTACGGGTTCAGTTGGATTAGGTGCCGTTGCACCTAATTTTGCATGGTTGGCTTCAGAATATATACATACTAGATTTGATCTTCCCCCGGAAACTAAAGGAAGTTTTATAAGTTTAGTAGGTGATGCAGAATTAGATGAAGGTGTGGTTTGGGAAGCTATTGCAGACCAATCATTATCTTCAATTAATAGATTAATCTGGATAATTGATTTAAATAGGCAAAGTTTAGATCGAGTTATTCCAGGGATAAGAGTTAATGTCTGGAGGCAGATGTTCGAGGCTAATGGTTGGAATGTTGTCGAGGCCAAATATGGTTCTTTATTGGAAGCTGCTTTTAGTATGAACAAAGGAGAATTATTACGGGAATCGATTGATAATATGCCCAATCAAATGTATCAGAGGCTATTAAGGTCTGACGGATTGGTTATAAGGGATTGGTTGCCAAGGTTTACAAAACATGAAAGTGATTTGAGGGAATTCATAAATCAATGGGATGATTCAGGTTTGCTAGAACTGATTAGTAATTTAGGTGGGCATGATTTTAATACATTGAGAGATCGGTTTGCAACATTAGATGTAGAGAAGGGACCAAATGTCGTTTTTGCATATACTCTCAAAGGTTGGAAATTACCTACTGTAGGAGATCCCCAAAACCACTCTGTTTTATTGAATTCAAATCAAATGGAAGAATTTAGGAATAGTTTGAATATAGAAAATGGTAAAGAATTTGACGGCTTCACTTCTAAATCCCAAACTGGAATGTTTTGTTCAGAGGTGGGTGCAAATTTAAATGCTGATAAAGGTTCAAGAAAAAAAGAGTCTCCATATATCGTGCCTAAATCTTTTTCTAAAGGATATAACGGAAACATGTCGACGCAGCAAATATTTGGATTAATATTGACTGAGTTGACTAGGAGTGCTCAAGAATTATCAGACAGAATTGTTACTGTTAGTCCCGATGTTGCTAGTTCTACTAACTTGGGTGGCTGGATTAACAAAGTGGGTGTGTGGTCAAAACAACCATCTGAAGAATTGCCTATAGAACAACAATTGAGAGCTTTGACTTGGGAGGAATCTGATAAAGGACAGCATTTAGAATTAGGTATTTCAGAGAATAATCTTTTTATCTGTTTAGGTCAATTAGGTCTTACTAATGAACGTGATGGAGAATTGGTGTTGCCGATAGGTACTTTGTACGATCCGTTTATACGAAGAGGTTTGGATGCTTTGGTATATAGTTTGCAATCCGGTGGGAAATTTATCTTTGTTGGCACTCCCTCAGGGTTAACATTATCTCCAGAAGGAGGTTCCCATCAATCAATAATAACCCCTTCGATTGGTTATGAACTACCTGAATTAAATTATTACGAACCTTGTTATGGTAAAGAACTTGAATGGATATTATTGGATGCTATAGAAAATATCAAAGATAGAAAATCATCTACATATCTACGCTTAACAAGCAAAAGAATTGACCAATCACATGGAGATTTTCAGGGTAGTGAAGAATCTCTTGAAGTTAGAAGGAAGCAGGTTATACAAGGTGCATATCGAATAATAGATAGAAGTAATCAATCCGGTTATTCTGTAGGTAACAATGTTGTAGACATATTAGGTTCTGGTGCGATTTTACCAGAAGCAATAAAAGCCAGTGAACAGTTGTATCAAGAAGGTATTTATGCAAATGTAATAAATATTACCGGTCCAGGACCTTTATACAAAGAATTCCAATCTTCCGTATCTTCTAAACTTACGGGTAAGACTACAGAGAGTTATTTGAAAAAGCTTATTCCTGAAAGTTCTCATGGAGTTCCAGTAGTAACCGTAGTTGATGGTCATCCTCACTCTCTCTCATGGGTAGGCGCTGCATTAGAAACAAAGGTTTTGCCTCTTGGAGTATCTGAATATGGTCAGTCTGGTACTCCAGAAGAATTGTATGCGGAATATGGGGTTGATTCTGTTAATATAATGAATGCGTGTTTTGAGATATTAGATTTATGATTTATATTATTCAGAAGGTTTATCGAATTTATTTTATAGAGGTGAATTGTGAGAAATTATAAATTTATGATTGTTACTGCAACTATTATGATATCGGTATTGAGTGTTGTCGCCTGCGGTAGTTCTGAGGACGATGTTGCAATTCAAGATAATCAAACTTCTGCTACGAACGATGCAGTGTCAGAACCGTCAAAAACAGAAAGTCCAAAACAAGATTCAAATAACAAAACTTATAGTTCCGTGCCGGTTATGAGTATTGATAAAAGCAAAAATTACAATGCAATAATTGAAATGGAGAAAGGTGGAGAAATAGTAATTCAACTTTTTGCTAATGAAGCACCAATAACTGTTAACAATTTTGTGTCTCTTGCTAGAGATGGTTACTATGATGGTGTTACTTTCCATAGAGTAATAGAAGGATTCATGGCTCAAGGTGGTGATCCAACCGGAACTGGTACAGGGGGACCTGGATATGAATTTGATAATGAACTAACCCCGAAAAGGCGGCACGATGGTCCAGGTGTTCTTTCAATGGCAAATGCAGGTATACAGAATGGTAAAGGTACCAATGGATCTCAATTTTTCATTACCTTCACTGAAACACACTTTTTAGATGGATATAATTTAGATGATACTGCAAAAGATTGTTCTCAGGCAGGTGTATCCTGTCATACAGTATTTGGGAATGTGATTAAAGGCATGGATGTTGTTAATAGTATTACTGTAAGAGATCCAAACACTTCTATTAAAGCTGATGTAATGAAAACGATAAGGATAACTGAAAATTAATTTGGCTTAAAGTATATTATTTAAAGGTAAACGTATAAAGTTTTCCATTAGATCCAATCCAAGTTTTGTCGTGCAATTTTGCTTTATTGATTATGGGTTGATTATTGATTCTAATAGCTTTTTTTCTGTTTTTGTTAATAACAGAAACCCCTTTTCTTGAAAAGTGAAAACTTGTTTGTTCTAATCCTGGCAAATTAATTTCTTTGCCATTAATTATATTTTTCGAAATTAATTTTGTTATGGTAGTCCTTTTTATATTAGAAAAATCTAGATTTTGATTGGTTTTCTCACTTCTAAGCACTCCATATGGATTAACTTGATTAACCCAATATATATAAAAAGCTAATAGTATGATCGCAATTGTAGATGAAGAATAAATTGCAATTAGAGTTATTTGATTGTTAGAAGCAACTTGAACACCAATTGGTTCAGTTTCTATATTAGAGGAAATGGCTGGTTTATCATTTAATTCACTAACGGATTTTTGATTAGATTTAATAGGGGTGCTATTTGTTACATTTTCGATAGGTTTTGCAAATGAATTAAATGTTATTTGGTCTCCAACATAGAAATAACTTTGTCCCGAATACTCTCCCTTTAAATTGAAAGAAAGGGCGAAGTTATCATTATTATGAGGTTTTACAAAAATATCGTATTTTGAGGCTGTATTGCCTGGATAAGTATCAGTGGGTACAATTTCAATTTGAATTTCAGATTCATTATTGCTTGTAACAATGGATTCTATTTGGTCGGGTTTAATTGCATAGGCGGATTCGTTGATCTGAGCAGATAAAGTTCCAATTTTTGTTCTTTGGTTGATTTCTGTCTTTGTACTGTGCACGTCTTTGATTATTAATACAGGGAATGGCTTTACTTCCACATTTGATACTGTTGATAATTTATAATTATGATCTTCCCATTCGAGTTCTAATTTGATTTTATGCGTGCCTATTTCGCTTAAAGATGGAATTACTGTTGAGTAAACGTCAAATCTATTGTTTGAAGAGGAACTGTCCTTGGTTAATTTATATACGATCGATGACTCAGATGGACCTGTTATTTTGGCGAATAAATTAGCATCTTTGACTGAAGTTGGAGTTTCACCATCCAATATTTGAACTGATAATGCAATGGGTTGATTTTGGGGTAAAATTTCCTTGGATAGTAAATTCATTGAATATTTGTTTTTAGAACTTTCCCAAGTGGAAACATGTCCTTCAAATCCATTAAGTTGAAAACTCCAATTACCAGGGTCAGGCTCAAATAATTTCCACATTAAGACGTGAGGAGAATTAAGTATAACGTTGTCTTGAGATTTTTCAGACACCAAATAACCAGAAGGATTTCCTAGAGCTATTTGGCCTAGCGATGATTCGCGAAGAACAACTACAGTAGTTTCCTTTGTGCCTGGAGGGATGTGAATTGCAGATGTCATTGATTCATTTTGGTCTAGTTGGTTGCTAGCGATGTTTTTGAAGTTTTTTGTTGAAGAACTTTTATGTATCAATTGGTTGATCAATTTTTCGTAACCATCTGGAATTGTTAATTTGAATAATTCGCCGCCAGTTCTAACAGTTATTTGGTTGAGGAAATATATGGAGTCGGTATTATGATCGGGTAATGCAATACCATCTATATGCCAGCCTTTGCTTTTGAATCTATTTGTCAAAGGAGCTGTTTGAGCGACTAATCCATCGAACTCGCGATCGGATTTACCAGTTATCAAAAATACCCCAGATTTGTTAGAAGCGTTTTCTAACCCTAATAGTGAATGACTTTCCCTAAGCGCGAGAAGTAGTCCATCATTTTTATTTGATAGACCTTGGTTTAATTGGGTTATAAATTTATTTAAATTATCCTCGAAATCATCTTGGTTTCGGTTGATTGGTCCAATAATATTGTATGGGTCTGCAGCATCGATGAATGCAAAATCTGTGGTTTCATTAATTTTAGTTAAAATATGCACAAATGATTCTGTGTGAGAATGATTTGTTATTGAATGATTTGTTGCCATAAAATCTGCTACAACTACTAATATATCGTTTTGTCTATTTGCTTCAATAGATTTTATTGGTACAAATGCAAATATCGTTAGTATTAATATTGTAAATAGAGTTGCATATCGGTATTTCATGTCAAACCATTTTTTACTAGTATAAGAAAAGTTTAAACTCTATTTCGGTATCGGTCAATTATAATGAGGATATTAGTTTTTTTAATGTAAACAAATAACCTGACTTGCCAAGGTCGTTTATTAGTGTTTTAACTTTTTGTCAAATAAAGTGACATGGTAAATAAACGTTATCTTCAATACTTGTTATATGATTCGGCGTTAAATTTGTGTTGATTAGTCAGAGTTTAATGTTTGTTTTAAATACATCAGATCCGATTTTCATATATCGTAAAGCTTGTTCAGTTGCAGTGGATATCAATTCAGGTGCATTTTTAGACGCCTCTTCGAGGGTCATAGGTTTTGAGACTATTGAAGATGCTGCGTCTATACCATGTTCATGAACGACTGAAAAATTTTCACCGAGTGATCCGGATATTGCAATTACTGGTATGCCTAAATGTTTGGCACGTTTAGCGACACCAATTGGAGCTTTATTATAAATGGTTTGGAAGTCTAATTGGCCTTCACCGGTGATAACTAGATTGGTGTTAATTAGTGCTTTGTCTATGTCAACGAAATCAAGTACTATGTCGACACCCTTGCGTAATTTACCATTCAGAAAAGCAATTAAACCACCTCCGAGGCCACCAGCGGCTCCAGATCCTTCTACGTTATTAATCTTTATTCCAAGGTCTTTTTCAACGATTTTCGCAAAATTTGTTAATGCTTGATCTAGTGTATTCACCATTTCTGGTGTGGCACCTTTTTGTGGACCATAAATAGCGGAAGCTCCTTCAGGACCTGTAAGGGGATTATTTACATCACATGCAATTGCGAAATTACTTTCTTTTATACGTGTATCTATACCATCAATGTTTATTGAATTTAATTTTGATAGAGATTCACCCCCAAATGGAAGTTCATTCCCATTTGAATCAAGCAATTTGGCTCCTAATGCCTGTGCCATTCCAGCTCCAGCATCGTTGGTCGCACTTCCTCCTATTCCTATTATAAAATCCCTATATCCTTGGTCCAGTGCATCTAATATAACTTCCCCTAAGCCATAAGTGGTTGATATTAGGGGATTTAATTTATTTATTGGTACTAGTGCAAGCCCTGAACTCCTTGCCATTTCAATTATTGCGGTTTTATTTCTACCTAACGCACCCCAAGCAGAATTTTGTTGTTCTCCTAAAGGACCAGTTACTTTAATTAAGTTAATCTTACCTTGGCTGGATTCAACTAAAGTTTCAAGTGTTCCATCACCACCGTCAGCTATCGGAACCAATAGGTTTGTTGAATTTGCAATAACATTTTCAATTCCTTTTATCATCGAATTCCCAACTTCGGTTGCTGATAAACTGCCTTTAAAAGCTTGAGGTGCTACTACGATTTTCATATATAATCTACCTGTCTAATCTAAGTTGATTTGATTATACAATATTGTAATAGTTGAAAATACATGATGGAATATAGGCATTATTACTTTGTATAGGGGATTTAAGGGGTACCATCTAATGAGTAAAAATATGAAAAATATCGAAGAATTAAAAACATCGATTATTAAAACTATAGATGGACAATCTATTGAAGCGGTGAATATAGCCAAGAAGGTATTGAAAAATCCTGAACCAGGTTTTAGAGAATATAAAACCAGTCAAATAGTTAAAGATGAATTTGAAAAAATTGGATTGCAATACGAGGCTGATATAGCATTGACTGGTGTAAAAGCTAAATTAAATACTGGTAAATCTGGTCCGAATATTGCTGTGATAGGAGAATTAGATTCTTTAATTGTAAAAGGTCATGAGTTTGCGGATCCGGAAACACTTGCTGCTCACGCATGTGGACATCATTGCCAAATTGCGATGATGTTGGCTGTTGCTAAATGTTTTTCATCTTCAGATATTTTGGAATCACTGGTTGGGTCGTTGACTTTCATAGCGGTTCCTGCAGAAGAGTATATAGAAATAGAATTCAGAAATGACTTGATGAAAGCCGGAAAATTAGAATTTTTGGGAGGTAAACCTGAGTTTGTTAAGTTAGGGGCATTAGATGATGTAGATATAGCGATGATGACTCATACTGATGCTAGAGATTCAATGGGAGGAGACATAGGAGTAGCACCTACAAATAATGGTATGTTGGCGAAATTAATATCGTATGTGGGGTTAGCAGCTCATGCAGGGGGGTCGCCTCACACAGGTATTAATGCTTTAAATGCAGCAACAATTGCACTTTCTGCCATTCATGCACAAAGAGAAACTTTTAAAGAAGAGGATAGTATAAGAGTGCATCCTATTATTACAAGAGGAGGATTAGCAGTAAGTTCAGTTCCATCTGATGTCAGAATTGAAACTTTTGTAAGGGGGAGTAATGTAGAAGCAATAATTGACGCGAGTGAAAAAGTAGATAGGTCGTTAAAGGCGGGAGCATTAGCTGTAGGCGCTGACGTGAACATTGTTACTCTTCCAGGATATTTACCAATAGTCACAGATAATAATCTTGAAGATATTTATATACAAAATGCGAAAAGATTGGTCGGCCCAAATAATGTTGTCAAAATGAAACACAGGACTGGCTCAACTGATATGGGTGATTTAAGTCAGATAATGCCTGTTATACATCCATATGTTGGAGCCGCTAGTGGAGTTGCTCATGGACCATACTATTTGATTGAGGATTATGAATTGGGAGTGAT
Organism: uncultured Dehalococcoidia bacterium; assembly: GCA_964645865.1. Taxonomy (GTDB): domain Bacteria; phylum Chloroflexota; class Dehalococcoidia; order Lucifugimonadales; family OSU-TB39; genus OSU-TB39. Next base: position 25,688 of record CAZYCG010000001.1, read on the forward strand.
AACTGGAGCTAAAGCTATGGCTTTGACAATAGCTGATTTGATGGTGTCAAATGATGGAAAAGCGCAGAGTGTGATTGATAACCATAAAAAGCTGATGACCAAATCTCAATATTTGAAATTCCTGCGCTCTAATTTCAAAGATGAATATTTCTCATATAAATAAATTTTGCAAGTTTAATTTAGTTACTTAGCCAATCGCCTATAGCTTTAGAGTTGTTATTCATCCAAGCAATATTGATTTTTATGTTTTCTATAGTCTGATTTATACTTCTGTCAGCAGAAGGAGCAGGATTTGAAAGGTAGAAAGCTTCCACATCTTCAAGATGTGTAGCAGTTTTGAAATTTGATGGAGTTCCTACTAGCCTCATAAGACTGAATCCGCCCTCTCCGTATCTTCTGTTAAATTCTTCCCAATTACTTTTCAAAAATTCCCATGCTAGTTCTTCTCCAGACGGATTATTTCCTATACCTACTACTATACCTATAGTGTTGTGATATCTGATTTCATCTGAAAGCGATTTTTCTAATAGTTGTTGCAATAATAGTTTGTCAGAAAAACATGTCATTGATCGTAATATACGAACTCTTTCTTCTTCAAGTTCACTATCTTTTTGAAGTGTCCAAAGTTTGTCAAAAACCTCTTGGTTTCCTTCTTTTGCTACCAAACTGTAGACCGTACTTTTTATGTTAGGATTTATGATTTTCCCAGTAGTGCAATATTCTTCAAATATTTCATTTGCTTTCGAATTAGTATCAGGATCGCCATTTTCTCCTAATGTGTTTAAAACTGTAACGCGCAATATCATTTCTAGGTGTTTATCGGAGGATGTAGGGTCCCAATTAGTTTTAAGTTTAATTGAATCTAATAAACTAACAGTAAATGTTTGGAATAATTTTTCATAAGGTGTGTTCGATAATTGGTGTCCAATCGATTTCAAATTCGAACATAAATCCTGCCAAACTATCGCATTAGTTTCTTCTATATAAGCTGAGCATATATTCAAAAATCTTGTTATAGGTATCAATCCTGACTTCGATAACGAAAAGGCATCATTTTGCAATCCAACTCTATCAGCAGGTGGAAGGAGTTTTTGTGCAATCGCTTTATGAAGCAATTGCCAATTTTCATCATTATAATTGACTTTGAAAAAACCAGTTTGGCCAGGGTTGATTTTTACCCAATTAGATTCTGGTTCAGATTCTTTTATATTTTTTTCTATCGTAATTGATTCATTTTCTTTATCAAAAGATGTTCTAGTTTCCGTTGAAGATAGCGGTGTTTTTATGTTCAATGGTATATACCACAGTTGATTCGAATTTGTTTTTTTCCCAACAATATTTGAAAACAGAAATCGTTGTTGCCGAACCTCTATATTTATTTTCTTATTTGAGTCTAATTCAATATTTGCATTAATCCATGGGTATCCAGTTTGGTTAGTCCAGCTATCCATTATCTCTGAAATTGGCTTGCCTGAAGCTTCAGAAAGAGCAACCCATAGGTCTTTCGTAGTAGCATTTCCAAAAGCATTTTTCATTAAGTAATTAGAAATGCCTGTACGGAAAATTTCTGCTCCAATAAAAGATTCAATCATTCTTAATAGAGATGCTCCTTTGCTATAGCTGATAGCGTCGAATAGTTGTCCTATTTCTCCGGGATTATTAACTTCTTGTTCTATTGGATGAGAGTTTTCTAAACCGTCTAAATTAAATGCTTCATGCGTGTCATATGTGATAAATTGATTCCATATTTCCCAGTCTGGGAAAAGGTTGTCTACAGCTTTATCTCCCATCCAGGAAGCAAAACTCTCATTAAGCCATAGATCGTTCCACCAATCCATAGTCACTAAGTCACCAAACCACATGTGTGCCATTTCGTGAGAGATGATGCTAGCTACATTTTGTTTGGTGATAGATGAACTTTTGTTCGGGTCAACTAACAATGCGTTTTCTCTGTAAGTTATCGCTCCCCAATTCTCCATGGCTCCAGCAGCGAAATCCGGTATTGCAATATGGTCAAGTTTAGGCAATGGGTATGGGATTCCGAAATATTCGTTAAAATATTTTAAAAGGTTACAAGAAACATCTAGAGCAAATTCACCAAGGGCTTCTTTATCTTTAGTCGTCCAAATCCTCATCAATGTGCCATCAGGAGTAAACCTTTCGATACAGCTCAATTCTCCTATGATGAAAGCAAGTAAGTAGGTAGACATTATTGGGGTTTCGCCAAACTCAATTATTTTCTTCTCACCAATTGTAGTGGTCGATAATATCGGCATGTTGGAAATAGCCTGAAGATTTTCGGGTATTATTAGACGTAATTTGAAGTTTGATTTGAATTTGGGTTCATCCCAGCATGGAATAGCTTTTCGCGCATCAGTAGGCTCAAATTGAGTTGTGGCAAGATGTTTGATTTTGCCTTTAGAATCCTTATATTGACTTCGGTAAAAGCCGCGCAATTTATCATTTAATGTTCCCTTGTAAGATATGAATAAAATGTAATCGCCAGGTGAGATTTCTTTTTCAAATTTAAAAAAAACAGTTTCAGAATCTTTTTCCTCTGATATAGAATTTGGAGCAAACACTTTTCCATGTTTTGAAGATAATTGGCATGAATTTATTTTCAATTCAGATGCATTTAGTCTAAGGGTATCGGTTTTCCTGTCTATTTTTATATCGATAGAAACATTGCCTGAGAAATCAAATTGGTTTAAATCAGGTTCAATTGTAATATCATATTTTTTTGGACTTATATAATCTGGAAGCAGGCCTGTATTGGCATTTGACATTAACGACTCCTTTCTGTGATATGGTCATCGATTAGATATAATGGCATTTATTTTTTCTAGAGTTTGGTCTATTTTCCCTTCTGGATTATTAACTACATGGTCAAATTCATTTTGAGATTCTATTTCCAATAGAGATGTTTCCATTCGCAGTCTAAATGATTCTTTTGATTCACTCATTCGTGAACTAAGATGGTCAGCAAGTTTTGATATGTCAGGAGGGTTTATGAAGATTGTTGTAGTACCATCGATGGTGTTTTTAATTGTCTTAGCGCCTTGAATATCGGCTTTTATAATCACGTTTTTGTTTTCTGATAAGGCGAGAAATACCTGGTTTTTGGGAACACCATAATTGTTGTTATACACTGTAGCCCATTCTAAAAACTCATTTGAATCAATCATGTCTTGGAATTTTTTATTGGTAACGAAAAAATAATCTTTACCATCTATCTCGTTAACTCTTTTTTTTCTGGTTGTTACGGTAACTACATAATGATTCGATGGGTAAATTTTTTTCATTTGATTCAAAATTGTATCTTTTCCAACTCCCGAAGGGCCAGAAATGACAAATAACTTTGAATTTTTCCTTTGAATTTTTATATCGGGGTTCTTGTTATGCATTTTATGTTATAAGTGCTTCTAATGTGTGTCGGAACTGTGGATATGAAACATCTACTGATTCAAAATTGTTGATGGTAGTGGTTCCTTTTGCGATTAGTCCTGATATAGATGCTAGCATAGCGATTCTGTGGTCGTTTAGTGAGTCACATTCATTTCCATATAGTTGACTAGATCCATTTATAATCATTCCATCTTTGGTGGCACTGATATCAGAACCTAAGGTGCGCAAAGTGTCAACCGTGGATTTGATACGATCAGATTCCTTGTATTTTAATTCTTGTGCATCTTTAATTATAGTCTGCCCTGATGCGCAACTTCCTGCTAATGCAAGAATAGGAATTTCATCAATGATTTCAGGTATTATTTTCCCTTGTATTGTTATACCTTTAAGTTGGCTTGAGATGACCTGTATATCAGCAATGGGTTCAACCATTTTATTGTTTGAATTGATTATTTTTATATTTGCGCCCATCGATTGTAAAACATCAATAATCGCACTCCGGGATGGATTGATTCCAACATTTTTGATTAATATGTTTGCATTTTCATGACAAATTCCTGCAACCAACCAGAATGCAGCGGCGCTAATATCCCCGGGGACTAGGATATCTTTTGCTTGTAGGGTTGAAGATTTAATTGATATATTTGACTCTCTAATTTCAATATTTGCTCCCATTGATTTTAGCATTCTTTCAGTATGGTCTCTTGAAGGCTTTAAATCATATAGTTCTGTTTTGCCTTCGGCGAATAGTCCGGCTATTAATAAACACGATTTTACTTGTGCGCTGGCTACTTCAGGTGAATATTTGATTCCTTTTAAATTACCGCCAAGAATTGATATTGGAGGGAGAGTGTTGTTTTTCGCACCATGGATTTGAGCTCCCATTATTGAAAGAGGTTCTATAATTCTTTTCATGGGACGGTTTTGAAGAGATGAGTCGCCGTCAAGGATTGAATCAAACGGTTGACCAGATAATAAACCAGCTAGCAATCGCATAGTAGTACCGCTATTTTCAGCGTTCAAAGCAGTTTTAGGTTTTGTCAGACCTTTTAATCCGGTTCCAATTATATGGATTAATTCTTGATTAGTGTCAGGATTAATTTCTTTTTTTAAATTTGCTCCAAGATTTTGTAGGCAATTAAACATTGATAAAGCATCGCTGCCTGTGTTGTGATTACTGATAGTAGCTTTTCCGTTAGCAAGTGAATTTAAAAGCATTGCCCGTTGAGTTACGGACTTATCTCCAGGTAGATTTATAACGCCTTCTAATTTATTTGCATTTGATACTTTAAATTGCATCTATGTCCTCAGATTAAGATATTGATTTAGTTGTGAAAAACCAATAGTTGAAAAAATCATAATATCGTTTCTGAAGTTAGTATTATTGACAACAATAATACTATAGGTTTTTTGTATTTAAATAAAACTATATTGATAGGTGACTAATGTCCACCACATGCACATCCTCCACCGCCACCACCACATCCACCAACGCCACAGCCAAATCAGAAACCAACTCAACAACCGACAACACCATAAACAAAAACTAAAACAGCACCAACAAATACAACAAAAAAAGAAA
>CAZYCG010000001.1:30684-63760 GCA_964645865.1 uncultured Dehalococcoidia bacterium
GCATTTAGTATTATATACAACCATAATACTATATGATCTTTTTATTAAAATAAACCTCAACATCTAGGTCACTAACCGCCACCACATGCGCATCCACCACCGCCGCCACCACATCCAGATTGTGCATTTGGATTTGTTATAACAAATCCACTACGGTGTAGACCGTCCACATAATCTATTTCAGAACCATCTAATAGAGGTGCACTATTTTCATCTACTAATATTGTTAAATCTTTAAATTCCATAACTAAATCAGTCTTGTCGGGTTCTTTATCTATGCCCATTTGATATTGGAAATCGCCATTTTGATCAGAAATAGCTATCAATCGAAGCAAGGTCCCGTTATCAGCTTGTTCAGATACTGCCTTTGACATTTCCTCGATTGCTTTATCTGTAACTTGGATTAAAGAAGAATTAACCATGAAAAACACCTCTTAGTTAGTTGGTTGCTCGATATTGTTTATTATGTCTATTATATATCAGAAAATCAATTATATATCAGAATACCAAATTCAACAGTAGTATTTAAATTAAAATAAGGTCAAGTTACATCATATATTTGAATGAATTATTAATATGTTTGGATGCACTCGAAATTAATATATGTTATTACATGTATTAATTATTTATTGACCAAATATATTACAAATGAGTATAATTAATTTATAAATTCCTCTGGTGGCTGTTGCGAGGTGGAACCACCCGTTACCATCCCGAACACGGAAGTGAAACGCCTCAGCGCTCACGATACTGCATTCGCGAGGATGTGGGAAAATAGGTCGCTGCCAGAGGTTTATTTATTTACTGCTCAAATGCAATGTGACAACTCAGAATGGAATCATCTTGAACCAGGTATAGCATGCTTGTTTACGTACTACAGTTAAGTGAGTTGGACTTTTAGCGACTTTTGATTATTTTAAATCTTTACACCCAAACATCTGTGACCATATAATTCATTTGTACTTAATTTTTTGATTATGACAGTATGGAGATTCATTTGACTGATTCTTATTCCAACCAAGATATAACCATGGACATGGGTGAATTATTAGATGCCGCTGATAATTTAAAGCCTTTAAAAAAAGGGGAAATTGCGCGTGGTATTGTGATGCGGGTTGATTCAAATGGTATTTACCTTAGTTTCGGTGGGAAATCTGAAGGGTTGGTACCCATGGATGAGATGAAGTCTGCATCATTAAATGTTGACGGTAAAGATGGTAGCAATGGGTTGGCCGTGGGTGAAGAGGTGGCAGTAATGGTGTTGTCAGATGAAAGGTCTGATGGGTCTGTATTGCTGTCGATAGACAGAGCGTTAGCTGAATCTGGATGGGTTATATTGAAAGATGCTTTGAACTCGGGTGAGATATTAGAAGGGGCTGTGGTTAATTTCAATAAAGGTGGAGTTATTGCAAATGTTCATGGAGTAGATTGTTTTGTGCCGATTTCTCAATTAGTTAATAAGAATCAAAATGCCCGATTTGATAATGGTAATGAAGGATCGGACAGAGTGGTTAATGTAGAGACGACAAAAGACCATGCCTTGCAAAAAGGTGATGTAATTAAAGTTAAAGTAATTGAAGCTGATAGGTCTACAAATCGATCGGTTTTATCTGAAAAATTGGCATCCAAACAAATTCAAGAAGCCAATAAAGCTAGGTTGATAAATGATTTAAATGAAGGAGACAGCAAGAAAGGAATTGTCTCAGGACTTAGTAAATTTGGTGCTTTTGTTGACATAGGTGGTGTTGATGGATTAGTTCATATTTCAGAATTATCATGGTCTAATGTCAAATCTCCATCTGAAATAGTGTCGGTTGGAGATGAAATAGAAGTATATCTGTTGAATATAGACAAAGAAAATTTGAGAATTGGATTGAGTATAAAAAGATTGTTGCCTAAGCCTTGGGACACGATAGGTAGTAGATATGATGTTGGAGACTTAATTGAAGTCACGATTACTAATTTGGTGGAGTTTGGAGCTTTTGCAAAAATTGAAGAATCAATTGAAGGTTTAATTCATATATCTGAATTGGACCATAATGTTGTGAAGCATCCAAAAGAAGTTGTAAAGGAAGGGGATGTTAAAAAAGTTAAGATTGTTAGTCTCGACCTTGATAAAGAAAGAATAGGATTAAGCTTGAAGCAGGTTGAAGAATATTTTGACTCCGAGTCATAAACAGATGAATTTGGATAGAAAATTTGATAATATCTTGGTTAAGGTGGTTATGAATGACTAGTAGTAGCAGATTTGAAAAATTTTCTGAAAGGGCTAGGCGAGTATTATCCTATGCTCAAGAAGAAGCCCAGAAATTCGAAGATAATTACATTGGTACAGAACATATATTACTTGGGTTAGTAAGAGAGACTGAGGGTGTGGCTGCAAGGGTGTTGATTAATTTGGGTGTTGAGTTAGATAAAGTAAAGTCTGCTGTTGAATTTATTATTGAAAGACAGGAAAAAGGGTCGAGCAAAGAGATAGGATTAACTCCTACTTCTAAAAAAGTTATAGAGTTGTCGGTTGATGAAGCTCGACGTCTAGGGCATCATTATATTGGCACGGAGCACCTTTTAATTGGGTTGATGCGAGAAGGTGATGGAGTTGCTGCCGGCGTACTAGAAAGCCTTGGTATAAACCTAGATAAGTTAAGGGAAGAAACTGGTCGTGTACTAGTCCAAAGAACTCCAAAACCAAAGCCTGTTAATGCTAAAGCTACCGGGCGTACCCCGACATTAGATCAGCTTGGTATTGATTTAACTGTTGCTGCTAAAGAAGGTAAATTGGATCCGACTGTTGGTAGGGATCAGGAAATAGAAAGGGTAACGCAGATATTAAGTAGACGTACAAAGAATAATCCAGTGCTTGTCGGTGAGCCAGGAGTTGGTAAAACAGCAATTGTTGAAGCTTTGGCTCAGCGTATATCAGATAAAGATGTTCCTATAACCTTAAAGGGAAAGAGACTTGTTACGCTAGAGATGGGTTCTTTAGTCGCAGGTACTAAATATAGAGGTGAATTTGAGGAACGTTTGAAAAAAGTGATAGAGGAATTAAAATCTGCAGGTGATTGTGTTTTATTCATTGACGAAATTCATACCATGGTTGGTGCAGGAGCAGCTGAAGGCGCGGTGGATGCAGCTAATATTCTGAAACCATCTTTAGCTCGGGGTGAATTGCAGTGTATAGGTGCTACCACCTCCGATGATTACCGGAAATATATTGAAAGAGACCCGGCTTTAGAAAGAAGATTCCAACCTGTAAGTGTTAACGAACCTGATGTTGAAGATACTGTTAATATATTGAAAGGAGTTAAAGGAAGGTATGAAGAGCATCATCAGCTTGATATTAGCGAAGATGCCCTCATGGTTGCTGCTAACATGGCAGCAAGGTATATATCTGATCGATTTATGCCTGATAAAGCTATCGATTTAATAGATGAAGCTGCTTCAAGGGTGAGAATTAATTTTGGTGCTATACCAAAGCCATTGAAAGAAGCTTTGAAAGAATTAGATTCACTAAAAATGCAAAAAGATGAAGCTATAGTTGAGAAACAATATGAACAGGCAGCTGAGTTAAGAGATAAAGAAGTAAAATTAGTGAAAAAAATAGATATATTAGAGAAGGATTGGCAAGAAAAACAACAGGCTGAAATGCCTGTGGTTTCGGCAGAAAATATTGAGGAAGTTGTAAGTATGTGGACTGGTATTCCATTACAAAGATTGTCTGCTACCGAAACTCAAAGACTCATAAATATGGAATCCGAGATAAAGGAAAAGGTTGTTGGCCAAGATGAAGCAATAGTTGAGGTTTCGAAAGCTGTAAGAAGAGCACGTTCTGGTCTGAAGAGTCCCAAACGCCCTGTTGGAGTGTTTATATTTTCAGGTCCTACCGGTGTTGGTAAGACATATTTAGTTCAAAAATTATCTGAATTTATTTTTGGGAGTGAGGATTCTGTAATTAGAGTAGACATGTCCGAATTTATGGAACGGCATTCTGTGGCGAGATTGGTTGGTGCACCTCCTGGTTATGTTGGTTATGACGAAGGTGGTCAATTAACTGAAGCTGTAAGGAAAAAATCCTATTCCGTAATACTTTTGGATGAAATAGAAAAAGCCCATCCAGAAGTATTTAACATATTGCTACAAATTTTTGATGATGGCCATCTAACTGATGCTAAAGGTAGAAAAGTTGATTTTCGTAATACTATAGTAGTTATGACTAGTAACATAGGTTCCGATTTGATAAATCAGGACAGAAGTTTGGGATTTTCAACAAAAGCACAAGAAGATGAAGAAGAACAAGCTACATATAATAGAGTTAAAGCAAATGTGTTAGATGAAATTAAGAAATTTTTCCGTCCTGAATTTTTAAATAGAATTGATGGTACGGTAGTGTTTCATGCGCTTAGCAAATTTCATATGAAAGAGATTGTAGATTTGATGCTAAATGAAGTTTCGGCTGGGTTGTTAGAAAAGGCGATAACATTAGAAGTCACAGATAAGGCGAAAGATTGGTTGGCAGATAAAGGCTATGATCCACATTTCGGAGCTAGGCCTTTACGTAGGATGATACAAGATCATGTAGAAGATAAATTGTCTGATGCAGTTTTGGCCGGTGATTTTAATCCCGGTGACACGGCTATTGTTGACCTTAACGATGATGACGAGATTAAAGTAACTTGTGAATCACCGTTACCTGTAGCTCCTAAACAAAAAAAATAAACAAATCTAATAATTTTGATCTAGTCATTTATTTTTAAAAACCTGTTGATTTTTTTAAAGGCTCTTATGATTTGTAATTTAAATCACTTTTGGTTATTTAAAAATTAAGATTAACTCGATGCCAGAATTCCAATATAAATGTACCAATTGTGACAGAGTTGCACTCAGGTGGGAGGGTAGGTGTTCAAATTGTGGTGAATGGGGTAGTTTGGAAGAATTCACTGTTAGTAGTAATGTTAGAACCCCATTTGAATACGATAATCCTCCTCCAACAGTGGAATTGTCACAAATAGATGATAAAGAAGATTCTAGATATAAATTCATTTCTCAAGAACTCAACATGGTTTTTGGAGGCGGTTTAATTCCTGGTAGTGTGACATTGATTGCAGGCGATCCGGGAGTGGGTAAATCAACTTTATTGCTCAAAATATCAAATCAAATTTGTTCCGAAAAAAACAAAGTAGCATATATATCAGGTGAAGAATCTACCTCTCAATTAAAAACGAGATCCAAACGTATGGGGGTAATAGGTTCTGGCATGTATATTTTGGAAACTTCATCAATAAATTATATTTTAACTCAGTTAGATGAATTAAAGCCCAAAGCTGTAGTTATAGATTCAGTAAACATTTTGTACGATGATACAGTTGAGTCACCTGCAGGGAGTATTAATCAACTTAAGAGTTCTGTAAGTCGAATCACCCATTGGGCTAAAAGTAAAAACACACCAGTGATTTTGGTTGGACATGTTACTAAGGTGGGTGATATTGCTGGACCAAGAGTACTTGAACACATGGTTGATACTGTTATGTATATGGAAAGTGAGCGTTTAGGCATAAATAGAATATTGAGGTCTGTAAAGAATAGGTTTGGGTCAACGAATGAAATAGCAATTTTCACAATGGATAAAACTGGCCTAAATGATTTGGAAGATCCGAGCAAGGCTTTTCTTTCAGACATCAATTCTAATCATGTAGGATCAAGTATGATAATTGCGTTACATGGTACTAGACCGATAATTGTAGAAATTCAAGTGTTGACAAGTAAATCATATTCTCCAATACCAAGAAGAATCGCAACTGGAGTGGAATTGGATCGTATTTTGTTGTTGACTACAGTTTTGAATAGGAAATTAGGATTTAATACTGCCACACAAGATTTGATAGTTAACGTGACAGGAGGGTTTAAGGTTACAGAAACTGCTGCAGATTTGGGAATATCAATGGCTATAATTTCGAGCATGCTAAATGAACCATTAAAGTCTCATTTAGCTATAATAGGGGAGGTAGGATTGGCTGGAGAAATCAGACCTGTTCCATATATGGCGAAAAGAATTAGCGATGCGATAAAATTAGGTTTCAAAAGATTGCTTGTTCCAAATCATGGTGTTACAGATGTCGATAATAAAGGAATAGAATTGATAAAAATAGACACGCTATATGATGCAGCTAGTGCAATATTTGGCTCAAAATTATTGAGTGGCGATAAGCAGTGAAAATGCCTGAAAAATGTGCATATATAAGAGCTGTTGGAGGTATTTCGGGTGATATGCTTTTAGGCGCTTTGATAGACGTAGAAGCAGATATAGATTTCATAACCCAACAATTAAATTCTTTAAATCTGGGCGAAATAGAATTGGAATTTTATAATGGGATTCGTAAAGGTGTTTCAGGTATAGGGCTACGTCCGCTGAAAGGGTGTTTGGAATCGAAATCGTATACTTTTAAGCAATTCATAAAAATTATTGAGGATTCTCAACTAACTCCTAATGTACGTAGCAAAGTGTTAATGACGTTTGCAAATCTATTTCAAGCAGAACAAAAAGTACATGGAACAGGTGATGTTGAATTACATGAGTTAGGATCGATTGATACCATTATTGATATTGTAGGTGTAGTATCTGGATTTGAATCTCTGGAACTAGACAGGATATTTTGTTCTGCTTTACCGACAGGTCATGGTTTTATTAAATCGGGACATGGATTAATGCCTGTTCCCGTACCGGCAGTTTTAGAATTGATTAAGACGTCAAATGCTCAGTTATTAACCCACAGTGATCAATCTTATGAGTCAGTAGAGATGATTACACCGACTGGTGTTGCCTTAGCTACAACGTTGGCTGAATTTTCAGATCCCATTATGAAGGTAAGGAAATCAGGATTTGGTTTAGGGACAAGAGATGTTGAAATATATCCTAACGTAGCTTCAATTTGGACCGGAGAGAGTATTTTAAATCCAGAGAATAACGAATATTCATTGCTTGAAACGAATATAGATGACATGAGTCCTGAAATAATTGGATATGTTCAGGAAAGATTGTTTGATATAGGTGTTTTAGATGTTTGGACAACACCTATTTATATGAAAAAAAATAGACCAGCTATCAAAATATCTTGTATTTTACCAAATGATTTAGAAAAAAAAGTGGCAAATGTTCTTTTGGAAGAAACAAGCACATTTGGTGTTAGGTCAAGAGATGTTTTGAGATACGAGGCAGATAGAAAAATCAAAAAAATTGACACACGCCTTGGTGCTATTAACGTTAAATTGAAAATCATAGGAGGGAAAGTAGTCGGTGCTTATCCAGAATATGAGGATTGTAGAAGAATTGCCATCGATAAAAGTATACCATTGCAAAATGTCATGGAGTTAGCACAGGCACAAGCCAATGACCTATTGGATTAAAGGTGTTGAATATTAGATTATTAGTTTTATGTGTCTTTGTGAGATGATAACATAAAGGAATATTAGTTAACTATCAGGTAAATAAATTGACCATTACCCCGAAATTAGTTTATATGGATCACGCAGCAACTACTCCAGTAAGGGAAGAAGTGTTAGAGCAAATGATTCCATATATGAAGCAATATTATGGAAATCCATCGAGCATATATACTTTAGCTCAAGAATCAAGGCGTGCAGTAGATGAATCAAGAGAAAATGTTGCTCATTTAATAGGGGCGAGGACCAGAGATGTTATATTTACATCTGGTGGCACTGAATCAGATAATGCTGCTTTAAAAGGGACCGCCGCGGCTTTGCGTTCTATAGGTAATCATATAATAACCAGCAGTATTGAACATCATGCTGTTTTGCATGCTTGTCAGCAATTAGAAGACCTTGGATTTGAAGTTACATATCTGCCAGTTGATAAATATGGTTTAATTGATCCTGATGATGTGGGGAGAGCTATTAAAAAGGATACGATATTAACAAGTATAATGATGGCTAATAATGAAATAGGGTCTATTCAACCTATTAAAGATATATCCAAGATAGTTAAAGAAAGAGCTAGTCAACTTTCAACTAATATATTATTACACACGGATGCTGTACAAGCGGTTGGGTCAGAAGAAGTTGATGTTAATGAATTAGGTGTGGATTTGCTGAGCCTAAGTGCTCACAAATTTTATGGGCCCAAAGGAATAGGTGTGTTATATATTCGCAGAGGTACCCCTTTCGAACCTTTAATAGTGGGTGGGGGACAAGAAAATCAACGTAGGTCTGGTACTGAAAATGTAGCCAACATAGTTGGGTCTTCAGTTGCTTTGTCCTTGGCTTTGGAAAATATATCAGCGACTAAAGAATCGAGCAAAATATTAAGAGATGCAATAATATGTAGGATTTTAAAAAGTATACCTGACACTACTTTGAATGGACATCCTACAAAAAGATTAGCAAATAATGCCAATATATCGTTTCATGGTTTAGAGGGAGAATCAATTTTATTAGGTTTGGATTTAGCAGGTATTTCAGCTTCTAGTGGAAGTGCATGTACATCTGGATCTCTAGAACCTTCGCATGTTTTATTAGCGACGGGCCAATCGGCAGAAATCGCTCAAAGTAGTGTAAGGTTTTCTATTGGATATACAAATACTAAAGAAGATGTTGATTATTTATTATCTGTAATAGTTCCTTTGGTAGAGAAATTAAGGGAGCTTTCTTCGGTTTCAGTTTAAAAAATATTGTTGAGAGGTGAACAATGAGTAGTCCTGTTAATGTAACAGAACAGACTTTTAATGAAGAAGTTTTGGCTTCAGAAGAACCCGTAGTGGTTGATTTTTGGGCTGAATGGTGCGGTCCTTGTAAGATGATTGCTCCAATAGTGGAAGAATTAGCGCAAGAATATGATGGTAAAATCAAATTTGCAAAGATTGATGTAGATTCTAATCCTAATTTAGCTAGTAATTATGGAATTAGAGGAATACCTAATCTTACAATATTTGAAAAAGGTGAAGTGGTTGGTCAGTTAGTGGGTGTACAACCAAAAGCTAATATAAAGAAAAGACTGGATGAAACTATTTCATAAGAATAGATATTTACAAATTATATTCTTTTTAAGTATTTAAAAAAGACACCAATATATTTTCGAAATTTGGGGGGATTTGCGGACCAAAGGGGTCGAACCTGATTCCTAAAACCCAACTATGTTCATCGCTTTCGAATATTTCAATTATTCCATTATCGACGGAATAGCAACTCGCTCTTAGTATGTCAGATTTTTCGGTAATTGATATTCCATAAGAACTAGATTGTCCAATTCTCATCAATCCAGCATATCCAATTATTGTAGTAAGCTTACTACCAGGTGATACAAAGATATCCTTACGTTTTTGATTGAGTTCAATTTGGGTAAGTGATATGAATTTAGGGTGTTTACCGCCTAGTGCTATATTGATTATCTGCATGCCGAGGTTAATTCCTAAAATAGGAATGTCATTCATTAATGCTTTTTTTACAGTTTCTAATAGGGGGTTTGGTATATTGAGACTTGATCGTGGGTTTTTAAGATGATCTTCTGTGCCGGTAATTATCAATGAATCGAACTGGTCTAAATCTATTGGTGTGTTAATCAAATCATCCCACAAATTTGTTGATACTGACGCATCTTCTTTTAATTTTGAAGATATTATTTCTGTTTCATCTGTTGAAAGAGATAAGATGATGATTTTTTTCAACTATTAGTCCTGTTTATAATGAATAAACTTGAAAGCGAATCGAGTATCTAAAGTGATGTCACGGTTTAACAAATAGGAGGGATAAAATCTTTTCTGATGATATGATGTGCCTATTTAATTTTAAAGCTTTAGGATCAATGCCTAATGATAACCCCAACATTTGAGGTAAATGTAAAATAGGAAGACCTATTGTATGACCAGCCGCTTTTGAAGCTTGAGGTTGATATCCATCAAGATTTAGATGGCATAAGGGACAAGGTGTTACCATAGCATCAGCCCCATTATTTTTTGCTTCATCTGTATGTTTTGCTACCATGTTTACTGAATTTGATTCATTTATCATTAGTATAGGGAATCCGCAGCAGAGATTTTTACCTTCAAATTCAGTAACTTCTGCTCCAACAGCTTCAATTACTGTTTCTAAAGATGTTTCTCTTTCTGGGTGTCCTGAAAAGTCTAGTGCTGTACTAGGTCTTACTATATAACACCCATAAAATGGAGCGAATTTTAATCCCTTGAGAGGATGTTTGACTAACGATTTAAGTTTATCTATGCCTATGTCTTCAATTATTGCCCAAAGCAGATGTTTTGGTTCTTGTTTGCCACTATATTCAAGTCCTTCTTCAGCTAAAGATTCATTTATTTCTTTTAGGTATTCTGGATTATCCTTCATTCTTTTGTTTGCTTGGGACATAACTCCTTGGCATGTACTGCATATAGTAAGTAAAGGATTGCCTGATTTTTCTGCCAGTGCAAAATTTCTAGCGTTTAGTGTGTCACCAAGTTTTTGGTTTTTTTCTTGAAGTATACCTGAACCTGTACAGGAGGCTCCTTTCATCGATTCATAATCAAGCTCTATTCCTAACATAGAGCACACTTCCATTGTTGATACAAATAATTCAGGACATGCACCTCTTGAGACGCATCCAGGGAAAAATGCATATTTCATGTTTATTTCTCTACTTTTTTGAAAAGGTTTTTCACAAATTTTTGATTAGGGTTTTTGAAATGTATTGGTGAAGGAGCTCGTTTTTTCAATGCAAATCTGATTCCAGCAGGCATTAACTTGACTATTTCCTTGAAGTTAAATATGCCTTTACTTTCTAAGGGCAATCTAAATTCATCAATTCTTCCACTATGTTCAATATGGTTACTAACTGCTTCGGCATGCTTAGCTCCATATGTATTATCCATGCCGTTAGTTAAAGCCATGTCCCTAAGTTCCATGATTCTATCCATTGGGTCTACGCCTTTGGGACAAACTTCCACGCATTGCATACATCTGGTGCAATCCCAAAAGCCACCATCTTCGTCATTCAAATCCTTCAACCTATCTATTCTTTTAGAATCTCTGGGATCGTCAACAAATCTCCATGCTTTTGCAAGTGCAGCTGGTCCAATAAAATTATCATCAACTTCTAAAACAGTACAATCAGATACGCAGCAACCACACATAATACAGTTCATTGCGGTAAGCAAATTTTCCATTGATTCGTTAGAAGCTATATATTCACCTGTTTCAGGTACGTGGTCTGGTTGAATGTAAGGTTTTACTCTTTTGATTTGATTGAAAAAAGTATCTAGCGAGACAACTAAATCTTTTACTACAGGTTGATTACCCATGGGTTCAATAACAATTTCTTCTGAATTAGGGGATATTTCAATAATTCTTGTTTTGCATACTAACTTAGCGCTTCCATTAACTTTCATTCCACAAGAACCACAAATAGATGCTCTACAGGCACATCTTAAAGCTAGGGAAGTATCTTCATATTCTCTAACATGAATCAAAGCGTCCAAAACTGTTGAGTCTTTGTGAATATCAACATTATATTCTTGCCACCAAGAGTTTTTTGGAGAATCGCTTGGATCATATCTTTTTACTTTTAGATTGACATTCATTAATAAACCCTTTCTACTGGTTTCCACTTGGTTATTGTTACTGGAGATGTTTCGATTCTTACATTATTTTCTTGATTATCGTCATGGTAAACCAACGTATGTTTCAGCCAATTTTCATCATCTCTGTCTGGCATATCAGTTCTGAAATGAGCGCCTCGACTTTCTTTCCTGGTAAGCGCGCCATAAATAATAGCTTCAGCATTATCAACCATGAATTCCAATTCTAGAGCAAACATTAAGTTCGTATTGAAAAACTTACCTTTATCTTCAACTGAAATATTAAGCAATCTATTTTTTATGTTATTTAAATTTTGCAATGCTCCTTCAATCGATTTTTGATCTCTCCATACACCAATTCCTCTGGTCATTCCAATGGCCATGTCTTCTCTTAATTTTGCTATATTTTCACCTTTTGGTCTGTCAAGAATAGATTGCAATCTATCCTCTTCAAGCTTTAAATCAATTTCAGACTTAGAATTATCACTTACTGATTTTATGTATTCAACCGCATGTTCTGCGGCTCTTCTTCCAAAAACTACTGTGTCCAATAGAGAATTTGCGCCAAGTCTATTAGCACCGTGGACACTTACATTGGCACATTCACCAGCTGCATATAAGCCTGGTATTTCTGTCAAACCATTTAAATCGGTTTTGATACCACCCATAATGTAATGCATCCCAGGTCTTACGGGGACGGGTTTTTCAGCCATATCAATACCTAAAAATTCTGAGGCAACTTCTTGTAGATACCCGAGTCTTTTTTCAATGAAATCTCTACCTAAATGTCTAACGTCGAGAAGGACGTTGCCATCCACTCCTCTACCCTCATCGATTTCAGTTTGCTCGGATCTGGATACCACATCTCTAGAAGCTAATTCCATATAATCTGGGGCATACTTTTCCATAAATCTTTCCCCTTTTGAATTTAACAAGTATGCGCCTTCACCTCTTGCTGCCTCTGACATCAATATTCCTGTTCTAGCCAAAGTAGTTGGATGGTATTGCACCATTTCCATATCCATAAGAGGTACACCAGCTTTATAGGCCAATGCTATACCATCACCTGTGCAAATCAACGCTTGGGTAGAAGGTTCAAATACTCTACCATTGCCGCCAGAAGCCATAATTACTGCCTTCGCTTTGATAGTATGGAGTTGTCCGCTTTTAATATCATAAGCTACTACTCCTCTACAAACTCCATCTTCCAGTATGAGTTTGGTAACAAACCATTCTTCATATACATTTAAACCTAGCTTTACTGACTGCTCGTAAAGAACGTGTAATAATGCTGATCCCGTAATTGTTCCTACGAAAAATGTTCGTGCTACTTTTTGTCCTCCAAAACGTCTACTTCCAAGTTTGCCATCTTCTCCTCTCGTAAAAATCACTCCCATTCTCTCTAATTCAATTACTGCGTCTCCTGCTTCTCTGGACATCATTTCTACTGCATCTTGGTCTGCCAAAAAATCAGAGCCTTTAATAGTATCGTAAGCGTGTCCTTCCCAATCGTCTCCTCGATCAGTAAGAGGAGCATTGATTCCTCCTTGAGCAGCGTTGGAATGACTTCTAACAGGATGAACTTTTGAAACAACTGCAACATTCATTCCTTTTCGTACACCTTCTACGGCGGCGCGAAGCCCTGCAAGGCCGGCTCCAATTATCAAAATATCGTGTTCAAACATATATATTTGTAACCTCTGAATCTTTTATCTATTTTGTAAAGAGTATATTCAAAAAGCTAGCAACTAATAATAGTGTGGCTGGAGTTCGAATGAATTAACAATTGGTTGGAGTTTTTAATTATATATAGAAGAGGTTCATAATCTATATTAGATATAGTTAATCGCATATAGGCTAGGCTCATACCTGCTAATACTTCGTCTGTTTCCAACAAATTACTATCCTTTTAATACACTTCACGCATTATAAATATATCAAAATATAATTGATTACTACAAGTAGAACTTGTTCCTATAAATATTCATTTGAATATTAAAGAAAAGAGTATATTGTTGATGTTAAGCGATGTTATATTTCATTTTGCTATTTTAAGTACAAATAATATAGGTATTATTCCCAAAATAGTTGCAATTCCTAAGATGTGCAAGGAATTTGCATAGCCAAAATACGTAATTAATATCCCTAGAAAAATTGGACCCAATATCTTTGACATATTTTTGAGGGTTCCACTAAATCCAATACTAAATCCTAAAGAATTTCTATTTACATTAGTTGCGATATATGAGCTGGCTGAAGGTTGAATAAATCCCATACCTATACCAATGATAATCGCGGTTATTGGTATAGAAATAGCTGAGGACCCAACTAAGGGTATTAAATTTATGCCTATCCCCAAAAAAGTTATTCCAAGACAAATCCCATATATATAAGCTGTTTTGTCCCACAGTCTTCCTGAAAATGCAGAAATAACCATTTGCGTAGCATGCTGCATAGCAATAAATGTAGCAGCAGTAAAAATGTTGTTCTGTGTCACTATGAGATGTAGGGGGACGAACACCTTAGCTCCATAAGTAGCCATAAGACCAAGTGATTCTGAGCCTCCGGCAATCCATATAGATTTATTTCTCAATTCAGTTAATGAAATTATGATTTTCGTTAGTTTATTATTTTCTTTTTTTGTATATTCCTTTGTAGAAAGGTTTTTAGATTTTGAGTGCTCATCGGTTTGCAAAATTGATGAGGTTTGATAAGAGGAGTATATGTCATTTGTATTTGACCTTCTTTGTTCACTTAAAAATATTAATGGCATGAATCCTAATATACTCATAAAGCCAATAACTGTATAAGCATGCACAGGGTCGTAATTCAATAGTAACCATCCGCCTATTAGAGGGCCAATTATATAGCTTGAGTTTCTTGCTAATGAAAATATGCCGAAATTTCGTCCGAATCTGTTGTACTTGATTTCTGCTACATAAGCTAAAGTTACTGGCCCATAAATAGCAGTTGCAACACCGTGGAAAATGCGAATTCCTATAAGTTGTGTTGGTGTTTCTATAAAACCATATAGAAATGGTACTCCTGCAAATATCACTGTGCCAACAAAAAGCCATAATTTTCGCCCTAAATTATCAGATAAAAACCCTATGAATGGTTTTAGAATCATTCCGGATATAGTTGAAATTGAGACGATTAAAGCCAATATTACTTCATTTGCGTTTAATTGCGCAGCCATCATTGTTAAAACAGGAGCCTTACCTATTTGATATCCTGTTCTAACGATTAAATCAGCGCTTGTAATATTACCTAAATTAATATGCTGCTTTGAGACATGTTTCATTGACTAATGGGAATAGGGTCAATGTTCAATTCTCTGAGTGATCGATTTAATGGCGCTATATTGGTTTTTTTAACGTTATCAAAATCGTCAAGTTGTTTTTCCAGATTAGTTGATAACTCATTAAAGACTTCGATAGCTTGTTTAGTTGGTTTCGAATCAGAGCTTGCTACAACCGCTATAAGCTCAGTCAATTTATCGCTGATTTTGCCTGGGACATTCCATCTATCAAGCCACCTGTCGGTTCCAGGTCTACTGATACCTATCTGAACGAGATTCGCTTCAATTTCAGTCAATGTATTTGATGCTAAATCAATTTCGGTTAAAACCTTTTTGTGATTTCCAGAATTGTTTACAATATTTTTCCAATGATTTATTTGGTTTTTTAATTCTCTTATTGAATTCACAGATGAATGGGTTTTTGTTATTTCTGAACAGATATCAAGAAGTAGATTGAATTGTTGATCGAAATCTTTTTGGGTAGTAGAAATACGAGGGTCCTTTAAAAGTTCAAACTTTTCAATGAAATTTTGGTTGCCTATTGCCAGTTCTACATGATACAAGCCTGGAGGTGCTAATGGTCCTGCTGTATTGTCTTTTGCATCCTTGTTTTCTTCAAGAGACGTTGGACCAGGATATCTCATATTCCAAACGAATTGATTCATTCCTTTTTTTACTACTAGCTTTTGGTTATTAGATTCATCAGTACTGTTTGAGTCAAAAGACACAATCAAATTTTTGTTTGAATCTAAAATATTTATGTTTAATTTTTCGTTTGAAGCTGAATTCAACAAATAATTGATTACAACTCCAGTTATAGGATTCTCACCACTATCAAGCATTTTACGATGTTTAGAACCGTCTTTGTTTTCTGTCTCATAAAATGTTCCCGTAGTCCCTATGCCTAGGTTATAGATTTTCCCTTCCCCTAAATCCATTCCAGTAGACCCGTCTGAACCCATTGGTGGTGTGATTCGGTAGGTATTAGCGGGCGTAAATAAATGATTTGATTTGGAAGGTGCAAATTTAGATATTTGGCGGATCAAATTTAGATTGTCTAAGATCCAAAAGGATCTTCCATTTGTTGACACTACAATTTCCTCTTCTTTTATTACCATGTCAGTAATAGGTACATGTGGCAGATTATTTTGCAGAGAATTCCATGATTTACCAGAATTTGTTGAAAAATATATGCCATTTTCTGTTCCTGCAAATAAAAGCCCGGGTATTTTCAAATCTTCTCTTATTACTCTGGTGAATTCATTTGAAGGTAATCCATCAGTGATCTTTACCCAGCTTTTACCATTATCAGTGGTTTTATAAAGGTATGGTGTTTCGTCGTCAAATTTATATTTTGTTGTTGATAAGTAGACTGTTTGAGGGTCATGTGGAGATATTTCAATAACATCTATCCTAGACCAATCTGGCAGAATATCAGGAGTTATTTCTGTCCATTCTTTACCAGAATTGTTTGAATAATGCAATTTGCCATCATCGGAACCTGCCCAATAAACACCGGCTTGATGAGGAGATTCAGTGAATGAAAATATCGTGCCATAATGTTCAACATATGTTGTGTCAAGCGTTAAGGGACCGCCTGAAGGATCCATTTTGGATGTGTCTCCTTTGGTTAAATCAGGGCTTATTTTTTCCCAGCTGTCACCAGAATCAGTTGATTTGAATAAAAAATTTGCTGCAACATATAGGGTGTCTGGGTCGTGTGGAGAAATTATTATCGGATAAGTCCATTGAAACCTATATTTATGATCCTTAGGTCCTTCTCCCCAGCCAATTTCTGGCCAAACTGATACAATTTTTACTTGATCGGTTGAATGGTCATATCTTAACAGAGAATCTCCTCCCCCTGGAGAACTACCAATAGCCCCAGAATATACAATATTGGGATTATCTGGTCTAACAGCAATATACCCGCTTTCTGAACTCCCAACTGAATAACATTCATTCCATGATATGGCACCTTTCATCGAGCGGCTTGGGACACTTATAGCAGAATTGTCTTGTTGGGTTGCATATACTCTATATGGGAATTGATTGTCCGTGGTTAGGTGGTAGAATTGGGAGGTCATTTGGTTATAGATGTTTGACCATGAATCGCCACCATTGAAACTTACGCAAGCACCACCATCGTTACCTTCTATCATGCGATTACTGTTTTTGGGGTCTATCCATAATTCATGATTGTCTCCGTGTGGAGTACTGACGTGATTGAAGTTTGCACCTCCGTCTGTAGATTTCCAAGTTTTGAAGTTTAATACCCACACCGTATCTTCATTGTTAGGATCAGCAAAAACGTGGCTATAATACCAAGGCCTTTGTAATAAAGCTCTATTTGCACTTACAATTGACCATGTTTCACCACTATCATCTGATCGATAGAGCCCTCCTTCTTCAGCTTCGATCAATGCCCACACTCTTTTGGGGTTTGCTGGGGATATAGTTATTCCTATACGCCCTTTTATACCATCCGGTAGGCCTTTATTATCGGTGATTGCTGTCCATGTTTCACCCGCGTCAACCGTTTTATAAATTCCAGAGTCTTTACCACCGCTAGAAAAATTCCAAGGTTTTCTTATAGCTTCCCATATTGATGCATACATTATGTCGGGATTGCTTGGGTCCATAGTCAAATCTATTGCACCGGAGTTTTTGCTTTTGAACAAAACTTGTTTCCATTTGTTTCCGCCGTCTATTGACTTGTAAACACCTCTTTCCTTGTTAGGCCCAAATGCATGTCCGAATGCTGCTATATACACTATATTAGGATTGGTGGGATGGATTCTGATACGCGCAATATGTTTTGTTTCTTTGAGACCTATATTACGCCATGTTTTACCAAAATCGGTACTTTTATATACTCCATCTCCGTGAGCTAAATTGCCTCGGAGACACGATTCACCTGTTCCGACATAAATAATATTGGGATTGGATTCTGAAACAGCTATAGCTCCAACAGAAGCGGATGTGAAAAATCCGTCAGATATATTTTCCCAATAAGTACCACCGTCGTATGTTTTCCATACTCCACCTGCACAAGCTCCAAAATAAAAGACCTGGTCATCAATTGGGTCTCCAGCAACTGCGATTACGCGACCTCCTCTAGGTGGACCGATACATCGCCATTTTGCATCACTTAAATAGGAGTCAATATTGTTTTTAATTGTAGATATACCTTTTTTGGTTGCCATCTAGCACCTCTATATTTATCTTTGGCAAAATTTCGCCATTAGATTAATTATTTAGTTATGTTTCCCACCAGTTTTATGTTCGGTATCTGACTTAAATGATTTGGTTCTATTATAATTTTGGAATTTCGATTTCCTGATCCAAATATTAAATATGGTTGGTTCATTACATCACTATCTACATATATATCTATTGAATTTGGTAAACCAAATATTGTTACTCCACCAGACGTCATATTTGTCAAAGATACTGTTTCTTCGTGTGATGCAAAAGAGACTTTTGAAGAGTTCATGAATTTGCGGACCTTATTGTTGACATCAAGTTTTTTATCGCCTTGAAGGACACAGGCTACATGATAATTTGGAGGTTTTTTGGATGATAGCAATATTGTGTTGGCACAAAATTCAATAGGGTAATCATATTTTTCACAAAACAAATATGTATCAGCATATTCTTCCTTGCATTGAACTACCTTATAAGGAATTCCCAATTTTGAGATATGATCGTATACATCTTTATTTAATAGGTTTGTTTTATTGTTACAATCAACCATTATTAATTTAAATCTGTATAGGATTAGTTTGTATCAGGAATTTCTTGTCTTGCTTCATCAACCGACTGGTATCTTCCCGTTTCATCACCACCAATCCACCTATAGGGTCGAGGTAAAAGTGAATGAGACCGGTCAGCTAGAGGTAATTTTACAGGGACACTACCTAGTTGAGCTGACAGTTTGCTTGCTATAGCGACTTCAAGTGCTTGTCTTAAATCGTGACCAGTAATCCATGGTTCAGATCCGGTATCAATGGCTTTAATGAATGATCTTATAGACCCTGTTAAGTATCTGAATTCACTAAATTCATAGGGTTTGTAATTTGTTTCAACTTCGATTCTGTTTCCGTTATCATCAAACCCTTGAAAGATTTGCGGTGGTCCCCAGTTCCATCTGATCAAAGATGAATCAGACCAAACATCGACGCCTCCATATGGAGTGGCAGTGCCAAAGACATTTGTGCTTATACCGCTTTCCATCGTGAATCTACCATTTATTACAATTCCTGTGTCCTCTTCTTGGTTTATGGCTGCCTTTGACATTTCTATGGCCTGTTGCCTATCAGCGTTTCCTTTTATCACATCCATATGAGTTCCCCAGCACATAACCTCTTGAATTTCTGAATTTGTCATTAATCGTAAAACAGATATTGCTTGGCAACCTCCTCCTGAAATTTCTCCTCCGAATCCGTTTAATGATGCTCCTTTTATTTCCCCATATTGCCCATCGCGTATTCTTTGAGCAGCTTCTTGTATTTCATGCATAGCTCTTTGTAAGTTGCCTCCGGCTAAAACTATTCCTTTTGATTTGCACATTTCAACCATTAAATCTGCATCTGATAATTTAGCAGCAATTGGTTTATCGGTAGAAATACCTTTAACGCCAGCCTCTGCACAAGCTATAACTGCATCTTTGTAGAATTTGCTAGGCGTTATTATAGCTGCTATATCTGGCACTATGCTGTTAAGTAATTCTTCGGTAGTAGCATATAGGTTTTGTATTTCAAATCTCTCTCCTACTGCTTTACGTCTATCTGCGTTATGTTCGACGATACCCACTATTTCCGTATCAGGATAAGCTCTATATGCTTGAGCATAATGTTGTCCCATTCGACCGCAACCTATTATTGCCACTTTGTGTTTTTTGTTGGTCATTGTATATCCCTTATTAATTTGAATTTATTTTGATACAAGAATTTTAACTGCAAGTTTAAATTAAGTGATAGAATTAGCACAATTGTTTAAATAGTAAAATAAATAAAATATTATCGGAGTTTAGTAATGACTTGGCGGTGGGATGCTCAAGATATAAAAGCAAGACTTAGATATGCGTTGAAGTTTGCACCTTCAGATATGTTAACTTTGGTTACAATGTTTGTGATGAAGAATTGCTGTTGGGCGATTGCTACCGTTATTTGGCCTTTTGAATTGGTTTTGAAAGGCACAGTTGGATTCCTTTTGAAAGGTGGTTGTGTTTTTGTTTGGGGTATGTTGATCTTGATGATATTGGATGTTATTTGGATTGTTGTTTGGGTGCCTTTAATGCTATCAAGTGCGGCATGGATAAAAATCCCATGGCTCAGACCGATTCTTGTAATACCGGGCATTACATTAGCTTTAGCTGCATACATATATGTATCTTTAGCACCTGACCCTCAGAAGAACACCGAATATCATATATTGATAAAATCGTGGCCGTTCTCATGGAGGGTTTATAGTCCTAAGGAAGATTATTTCAAAGGTGCTGTTGAACCCGAATAACAGATTGAATTTACTGCTTTTCTATTATTTCCAATGTTTGGTTTACATCGATATCTGTAAGGGTTTGTTGAATTCCACTAGGCCAATTTAATGTGATACTGTCGATTGTTTTTGCCTTTCCTAGACCAAAATGCGCTTCCATCATATTTTGTCCCATACTACTAGATCCAGCAGCTATTTCTCTTATCTGACTCTTTCCATCTGATGTGATTTTTATTCGTGTTCCAACCCCGTCTTTATTTGAAATAGTGCCTACTGGGTTGATTACCAGCCAGTTATTATTATTTTTACAGGTGTTTTGGAAAAGCTTTGCTTTACCATCGAGGTTAGTTATAAATATATCGAGGCATCCATCTAAGTTGTGGTCCATGTAAAATCCACCTCTTCCTATACCATCTTCGTCGGCACCGCTTTCTTTAGACTTATCTTCGAATGTCAAATCACCCTTATTTCTCATTAACACATTTGGTTGAAGCCGCATTTCTGCAGGTACATCAAATGCTCTTTCAGTTTCATGTAGATTAAGGAAACCACTGACAATGTATAGATCTTCTAAACCGTCGTTATCATAATCAAAAAACATAGTCGCCCATGCTACCCTATCCATTACTCCACCAGGGTAATTAAGTTTGGACATTTCCAATCCTGCTTCCAGAGTTGTTTCCTCAAAAATCATGTCCTTTCCTGTATTTCTGAATAACATTTGGTTACCAATGTTTGTTATGAAAAAATCAAAATGTCCATCCAAATCATAATCCCCAACTGCAAGGCCCATTCCAAGGATAGCGGCGTCCACTCCGCTGTCCTTGGATATATCAGTAAACATCCAGTTGTTTACGTCTGTACCCATACCATCATTGCGCCAAAGAACATTGGGCTGCACGTGCATTCCATAGTCATTTACCACGTAAAGGTCTAGGTCGCCATCATTGTCGAAATCAACCCATCCTGGTTGAAAACCTGTCCCCCATACATTTCCAAATGGGTCATCATCATAAATTCTTTTCGGCCCTCGTATATCTCCAAGTATCTGAGTTGAATCTTTAAAAGTTCCATCTCCGTTGTTAGTAAACAAAGCTAATCGTCGTAGCCATGGCTTAAATTCTATTTCTTGAAGCATATAATAATTGCCTTCATGTGCATGCCTGAGCACAATCAGGTCTAAGAAACCGTCTTGGTTATAATCTCCCCATGCGCAACCAGTTGCTCTATGATCTTGTCCATCAGATAAAGCAACTTTGGATTCATCTGATACGTCATTGAATTTGGTGTTTCCTTGATTTTGGAAAAGTTTACTGTTTCCATAATTTGTAACATATATATCTTGGTCACCATCATTATCGTAATCAGCCGCACAAGCTCCATTTCCTCTTCCGCCGGTATCGTTTAGTCCTGCTTTTCGTGCGGTCTCGGT
Organism: uncultured Dehalococcoidia bacterium; assembly: GCA_964645865.1. Classification (GTDB taxonomy): domain Bacteria; phylum Chloroflexota; class Dehalococcoidia; order Lucifugimonadales; family OSU-TB39; genus OSU-TB39. The sequence goes on from CAZYCG010000001.1 coordinate 52,490, forward strand.
AAATGTTCCGTCGCCATTGTTAATATAGAGAGCATTTGGTCCCTCTGAATCTACAACATAAATATCTGGAAGTTGGTCATCGTTAGCATGGAATGTGATGGTACCGGCTCCCATTGCAATTAATTGATCTAAAACATTATGGTGATTAAATTTAATATTGGATTGATCCGTTATTTCAACAAATATTGATTCTCCTGCTAAATTTGAAACTAATGGTATATTTTTCGCAATTGGTACACTTTGTAATGCCTTTTCCCAAATTACATTTCCTAATATTAGTATTCCAAATCCGCCGATTAATCCTAATGCCCAAGTGCCTACTGCAAAGGTTGTGATGCCTTTTTTCGGCATAATTTTGCTTAAACCCCAAAATGTAAGTGGTCCTCCGCCTGCAGCAGTGAATAACAACGCAGCAGCAGGGGCTGTGCCCATTCCCAATAAAATCAGTAATGCAACAAGTGGTATTTCAAACAAAAGAGGGACATTTATTAATATTCCTATTGTGGATGCAATGACAATGCCAATAATATCATTGCCAAGGAATTTTGTTACTATAGACGGGTTAAGCCATTGTATTATTAAACCACTTGCAAATCCTGCGACTATCATCATTGGGCCCATACGTAATAAATAACCAATTGATGTTTTTGCCCAGTCCCTGAAACCTTCCGTTATATCATTTTTCCAAGTCGATTCTTCATTTATTTCTAAGAATAATGGGTCAGGTTCATCTGTGTCGGAAGAATCTGTCGATTTTCTTATTACATAGGCAACTAACGGGCCTAATATCAATCCACCTAGCAATGCCAATATTAATCTACTAAATCCCAATAGTGGAGTGAATACAAAAAACACCATTGCCAAAGCTGGGATATTTAAGGTTGCTGAACCTTGAACCATTGAAATTGCACCCTCTATACCTCCACCCTTTCGTTTGAACATCGTCGAAATCGGAACTATGCATGCGGAACAAAGATTTAATACTGGTCCAGCTGCTAAACCTGTTATTGTTCTTTTGAAAACCCCACCAGATTGAAAAGTTCTTCCAGCTGAAGTTGGAAATATAAATGATTCAGATAGACCAGCAACAACAAAAGCGAAAGTCATTCCTACAGACACGAGTCTAAGATATGTTACTGAAAAAGTTAACCATTGTTTGTAAAATCCATCTCCCGTATCCCTTTTAATACAAAATCCTTGAAAGCATTGGATGTCAGGAGCGTTGATTGCTTCTAAATCTTCGCCAACTGCATCTAATTTCGGGAATCTATTAAAGGATAGAAAAACGATTAAAATAACCGTCAGCAAAAATATTCCGACCACTCGTTTCTTTTTGATGCTAGTATTAAACAAATTGATATGCAGTAATAACAGTATTTATTGATTAAATATATATGCTTTTTAAAATCATTTTTTGAACAATTTTTGTCTGATTTTGCTTCCGAAGTCTTCTTTGCTTGATGGTATAACTATCCATAAAATAAAAAAAGATATGAATGCAAAAGCGGGAACGAAAGTTTCAGGAAGTTTTATAGCGTTGATAATTAATTCGAAAATCATTTATTGGTTGTTTAAGCTCATGTATAGAATAATTCTACGATAACTCTGATAATGGTTTTTTTCAAGTATTCTGAATGTGTTAATAGTTCCTTTAACTATTATGCTCTTGTTGACCACATATTATCCTGATGCTAGAGTTGATTCGGTACTCGTTTAAAACAAATAGATAGACGAGCAAAAATTACAAATAAGTAATAAGATTTATATAGGATCGATTTATTTTGAAGACGTTAATTCGAGTTTATTATGCTTGCTCAATTAGGAGGATAGTTTGAGAAGGTCAATAATGTTGTTCATGCTAGTTTTTTCAATAATGGCAATTGCAAATTGTTCGGTTGGATCTTATTTTGGAGGATCGCCAAAACTTGCAATTGAACCTGGGAAAATTAACGAAGATAGACATTGGCATACTGCAACTAAACTTTTGGATGGAAAGATTTTAATAGCAGGGGGGTTTGGGAACAGGTTTAAAGTACTAAAAGCCGTTGAAATTTATGATCCAGTTTCAGGTGAATGGGAAAAAGTTGCGGATATGAATTTTCCAAGAGCTGAACATAGTGCAGCATTGTTGCAAGATGGCAGGATATTGGTTACAGGTGGTCGAGATGAAAATTATGCTCCCACTTTCTCTACTGAAATATTTGATCCGAAATTAGGAGTTTGGGAAATTTATGAGGATATGGCTAGACAAAGGCATAAACATATTTCTATAGTTCAGTCTGATGGGTCAGTAATTATTATTGCAGGGAGCGGTCCTTCACGTAGTTTGTCAGATGTCGAATTGATTGATCCAATAAATGACCGATTAGAAGTTTTATCTTCAACACTTGAAGAACATTCTGATCATGCTGCAATAAGTTTGGATGATGGTAGGATATTTGTTTCTGGTGGGGTACGGATTCTAGATGAGGTGGTAACTAGTGTTGGGGCTGAAATATATGATGTTACAACAAATACATGGGCAAAAACTTCTATACAGTCCAGACGTACATCCGCTCATACATTGACGCTCTTGAAGGATGGAAGAGTTATTCAAATAGGTGGTTTTTCTGGAGGGTCATCGGATAACCGTACTGAATTATACGATTCTAAAACTGATGAATGGCTCGAAGGGCCTGTAATGAATAACACTAGAATGTTGCACACAGCTTCACTATTGGATGATGGACGAGTTATTGCTATTGGAGGTACTTCAAGAAGTGGTAATATGTCTCATTCTGAAATTTATGATCCGGAAACACAGATGTGGATGGCATCTGGACAAATGGTGGAACCACGTGCATCTCATACAGCTACAGTTTTAGATGATGGTAAAGTTTTGGTTGTTGGTGGTACAAATACCAATAATGGAATATGTGAAATTTATGACCCGGAAACTGGTACTTGGAATGCGTCCATAGTCGAGACGGAGTAAAGTCGTAAAAATATCCACAGGAGGCGATTATGAACCAGAAGAAGTTGTTTTATTTTAATGATGCTAGACATTATTATTTGTTTGTTCATGAACCTCCAATTTCTATGGAAAATGCATGGGGTCCAGTAGATGAAATAGCTGATACTGGAGTGGACACTTTCGTGTACGGGATTGCTAGAGGTGACGGATTATTTTATCCATCTAAAGTGGGCAAAAGATTCGGGGTTGATATGGGTGAATTTTCTAATCCAATGTATTGGCGTGTCTGGAATAATATGCAAAGTCTCATAGATAAGGGGCTAGATCCATTACAAGTCCTTATAGATAGAGCCCATGATAAGAACATGGATTTTTATGCAAGTTTTCGCATGGGTACCTATGAAGCTTTAGCGAATATAGAAAATGATGAGGTTAGCCGATTTATATCTGCTGACCCTACAAATGGTGGTGATGGTCTTGCAGATCCTTTGGTGAGGAAAAAACAACTTTTGTTGTTTCAAGAGTTAGTTGAAAATTATGATATTGATGGTTTGGAATTGGATTTTGCTTGTTATCCAGGGGGGGCGCCGCCTTATTTGAACGAGAAAAATATTGCTCAATTTACTCCAACTATTACTGACTATGTAAGAAACATACGAGATATTATCAAATCATCTGGTAGAGATATTGTATTAGGTGCTCGCATTTATCCGTTTGAAAAAACTAATTTGAAATTTGGGATAGATGTAAGGCGATGGGTTGATAATCAGGTTGTAGATTATTTCGTGCCAATGATGTATCACTACATGCAGCTAGATCCTGATATGCCTGTTAAATGGCTATTGGATTTGCTGGAAAATAAAAATATCGGTGTGTATCCACTTTTACAGCCATACATAAAAGATAAGACGTTGGATAGAGACTTGCATGGGGAACACGAATTAGATGCTATGATATATGCCGATAAAGAACATTTTAGATCTGCAGCTAGTAATTTGAGCAGGCAGGGTGTAGATGGTTTCTATTCGTGGTTTTTGAAATGGCCTTTAGGTGATGAACAAAAGACAATTTTAAATGAATTAAAGGATACTGAGACATTAAAGTATCTAAACAAAACTTATTGTTTAGCGAAGAGAGTAAAAGGTGCAGCAGATCTTGGGTATGACACTTCGATTCCAATAGAAATTCCCTCTTCTTCCGGTGATGGGGAAATAAAATTTAATTTCGCTGAAGAAGTAGAAGATTTGCAAGGACATAAAATTGAAACTATATTGTCATTAAGAGTAAAAGGAATAGTAAATGATGATGAGTTAAATGTTAGCGTAAATGGTGTTCAAGTCAACCATTTGCTATCCAAAAGATATAGGTCTGAATATATAAGGAGACCGCCATCTCCTCATATAATCGAACCATATAGCGGGCAAGTATTAGAATTTAATTTGACTGAAAACAATTTGGTTACGGGATTAAACAAATTATCTGTGTGCCTATCAAAGCGTCCAGATAGGCTCGATTCAGCAATTATATTAGATGATGTAAATATAAAGGTTAAATACAGTTGATGCTGACGAATTATATTTTTAAAATTCGCTGAGCTGTACCACCCATTATCATTGAAGTGTCTTTATCATCCAAAAAATCACAATGGTTTTCAATCCAAGTACGCGATTGAGTATATGTGCAAAATCTGTTTTGGAATGGCATATCCGTTCCCCATAATAAATTTGAGCTTCCTATTTTATTAACCATTTGCTTTAATGGGTCCCATGCTACTTTATAGGGATATTCGAATATGTCTCCAATTCGAACAGGTAAACAGACTTCTATGTTGCAGTTTTTCCCAGAAAAAGGTGTCCATATCCAATCTGGTAATTTGATTTGGTCATCTTCAATGAAAATTCTCCAAGGGAAACCATGAGTTAGGCTACATACATTATCTGGATATTTTTCCATCCAATCACATAATATTTTGAGTTCTGATTGGTATCCTGACTGTTGTACGGAGATAGTGTCGGTACTGTTTGCGTAACCCGTTCCAAGAGTAAAGAATATTGGAACGCCTAAAGAAGTTGCTGTATCCCAAAAATATTTTAATGCTCCCGAAGACCAATCTTTTTTTAATTCATTTTTAACTAAAGATGTATGGAATTTGATAGCGTGTAAATTCAATTCACTAATTGAATAAACTAATTTTTCTAGTATTTTGTCACAATTATGTTCCACATCCCATTCATCTACAGGTACCATCGTTCTGAACCGATTTGGAAATTCTGTTACACAACTGGATAAAAAATCTACATCTCGAACTAGCATGGGGTCAGTATGGATTAATGCCATGTCTATTCCAGCGTAATCCATCTCTGAAATAGCGCTATATGGTGTATACTCCATATTTTTTAAATTTGGAGGGAAAAATTGCTTTGTATAATCTTCGCCGTCTATTGTCCAGACTATCCTTCCATAATCATGATCTGCTCTGAAATTAACATCAGGGAGGTCGTCTATATCTTTTTGTGTTTTAGGTCCTATAACACTTGAATCGGATACTTGATGGTCTTTTATTCTCCAAGCGGGTTGGTGATGTCCAGAATAGGAACTTTGAGCCCAACGAATTCTCTGTGTAGATTTATTTGGACCTTCTGGACTATCTATTGGTGTAAACAAATATATATGTGAATCTATTATCATTATTTATCCTCCACTTTTATATATTAGTGTAGCTTGTGTTTCTTTGAGTCAAAGGTCAAAAAAACATTTTGTTTAAATATTGTGATTTGAAACTTGTATAGGTTTCTAGATATATGATTTTTTGTAAATTATTATGTGAAATTATTCTATGTATTTGAATATTATCTAGATATATGTACTGAATCATACTATAACTTTTTAACTTATTAATTATAATAATATAAATATCTTTTAATGTAATGAAATTATGTTTTTTGATTAATGAAAATCGATAAGGATTCTTGTGGTGGATTTATATGAAAAATAAAACTCTCGCTACATTTTTAAATTTGGTGCCTTTTGGTTTCGGATATATTTATTTAGGCATGAGAAGGAAATTTGCAGGAGTTGCCTTGATTGGTATAGCATGTCCGTTTATCGGAGTTGTTTTAGCTATTATATTGGATGCATTGATACCTTGGGTATTAAATATTTCAGGTTTAACCCAGTGTGATTTCAATTATTGGTATTCTAAGTGCCAAAGACCATCTTGGGTTAGTATAGTAATGATAGTGAGTTTGGTTTTACCTTCAGTTATACTCAGTATAAATAGTGCGAAAAAAATTCGTAAAATTGATGGCTATTTTAATTGATTACTTTTTGACCAAGAATCTTTAAGAGATACTGCTCTATTAAAAACTAAATTAGTATCTTTAGAATCTTTAGAATCAGCGCAAAAATATCCTAGTCTCTCAAATTGGAATATGTCTCCTGGTTTGGTTGTAGACAAATTGGGTTCTATATAACAGTTATTTAATACTTCTATTGAATTAGGGTTGATATCAAGCAAGAAATTAGGGGATTCATCAGGTTTTTCAGTCAGGAAAAGCGGATTAAATATTCTAATTTCAGCTTTAATTGCTTCTGATTGTGATACCCAATGTATTGTTCCTCTTACTTTGCGTCCATCTGGTGATTTGCCGCCTTTAGAATTTGGGTCATACGTGCATATTAATTCATCAATCTCGCCCGTTTTGGGGTTATGGATGATTTTATTACAGGTGATGAAATATGCGTATTTCAATCTTACTTCACTACCTAACGTTAGCCGATTAAATTTACGTGGTGGATCAAGCATAAAATCATTTTGGTCAATATAGATTTCCTTAGTAAACGGAACCAGCCTATATCCTTTGGAAGGATCTTCTGGGTTGTTGACGGCTTCAACGTACTCTATTTGGCCTTCAGGGTAATTTTCTATCGTGATTTTTAATGGTTTTAAAACTGCTAAAGCTCTTTGGGATTTCTTGTTTAAGTCTTCACGCAACGAATATTCTAATAATGAAATGTCAATCGTGTTTTGTCTTTTTGCTACACCGATTTTATTGCAGAAAGTTTTGATTGAATTAGCTGTATAACCTCTTCTTCTAAGACCGGACAATGTGGGCATTCTAGGGTCATCCCAACTTTCTACATAGTTTTCATCTACTAGCTTCATCAATTTTCGTTTGCTTAGCACTGTATAAGACAAGTTCAATCTTGCGAATTCAATTTGTTTTGGATGATAGATTTTCAATTTATCCAGTATCCAGTCATAAAGTTCGCGATGATCTTCAAATTCGAGAGTACAAATAGAATGAGTGACTTTTTCTATTGAATCAGATTGGCCGTGAGCAAAATCATACATTGGATAAATGCACCATTTATTTTTAGTACGATGATGTTCAGCATGAATTATCCTATACAAAACTGGGTCTCTCATATTCAGATTTCCAGATTGCATGTCTATTTTAGCTCTAAGAACTTTACTGCCTTCTTCATATTTTCCGTCTTTCATTTCTTTAAATAAATTAAGATTTTCTTCGATCTTTCTTTCTCTGTAGGGACTTTCTTTACCAGGATTTACCAAACTACCTCTATATTCTCTTATTTGTTCTTGGGTAAGGTCATCAACATATGCTTTTCCAGATTTTATTAATGTTACGGCTAATTCATATAGCTGTGGGAAATAATCTGATGCGAAGTAAAGGTTACTATTCGGGTTCCACCCAAGCCATTTTATGTCATTTTTTATTGAATCAACGTAAGTTATGTTTTCTTTTGTAGGATTGGTATCATCAAATCGAAGATTGCAGACTCCGTTAAAATCCTCTGCGAGACCAAAGTTCAGTGTTATAGATTTTGCGTGTCCAATATGTAAATATCCATTTGGTTCAGGCGGGAATCTGGTAGTGATAACTTCTTTTTTCGTATTATCAACGAGGTCTTTTGTAATTATTTCTTTGATGAAATTAGAGTTTATGCTTGTATTATTATCCATTCTTTTAGCCTAGCTTAATTAGGAACCTTTTTTGAAATAAATACCTGTATCAATTAAATGTTAAATATTTTGGCGGGAGTGCGAGGGAGTCGAACCCACCACTTTTACCGAAGGGAAAAAGCCAACGGATTTGAAGTCCGTAGAGACCACCGGGCCTCATCCACTCCCATCAATTTTAATTTTTACTATAGATGTAATTCTACTTTGTTAGACGAGATTTTAATACTAAAACTAATTTGCTTATACATATTCGGTTAACACCCTTGGTTGATAATTGGTGGTTAATGATAAAAACGATCGATTAATTTGTTTATGTTTTTGCAACAGACGAAAAAAATCAATTGTCTAATATCCCAGAATCAATAAGGGCTTTTCTACTGTTTATTGCTTGAGTATATTCGGGGTTTAGTGTAATTGCTTTTTCAAAATCAGCCAAAGCGTTTTGATATTTTTCCATATGAAGATATATGAAACCGCGGTTGTGGTATATATTGGCTCTTAATGGGAACATCGAATCTGCTACCTCTACTGAGGTATCAATTTCAATGGCCTTGGTTAAATCATCTATTCCTTTTTGATAAGCTGACATCATGTGATAAACAATTCCTCTTCCGTGGTATGCTTCTATTTTATTTGGGTTAATATCAATAGCTTTTGAATAGTATTCTATTGATGTTTCGTATAATCCCATGTTGAAATATACTATGGCTATTTTATGATATGCTCGGTCGTGATCTGGATTGATTTTGATGGCCGATTCGTAGTGTTCAATGGCTTTTTGATAAAAACGGGATTGGAAACTAGCGTCTCCTCTCGCAATGTGTACTTCAGGACTGATAACTTGTGTTGCTATTGCCGTAGGAGTTGTTTGCTTAGGAAGAATAGATTTTGGATTTTTAATCACGACTGTAGGAATTACTGTTGGTTTTTCATCAAGGATTGAAGTCGTCGGTTTGCTTGCTTGAGTTTCTTGTTTATTTTGGTGAATACAACTAAATAGTAAAATGATTGTTAAACATAACATTATTGAGATGATTATTTTCATTGACATGTCTTTCCAAAATATCGAAAATCTAGCTCGACAATAGCGAAGTGATTTACCGGATGTATATTATGAAGGTAAAATACATCAGCTAAGCTACAAATTAGGAATTATCCATTATCGAAATTAATTCTCTTACAGAAGTAACAGATTTTTCAAATAGCGTTTTTTCTTTTTCTGTTAATTTGAATTCTACAATTCGTTCTACACCATTTTGCCCTAATACAACAGGCACCCCGGCATAAACGTCACTTGCTCCATATTGTCCTTGCAAATATGCTGTGCAAGGAAGTACTTCATTTTTATCAAATAATATTGATTCAATCATTTGTACAACAGAAGCAGAAGGAGCGTAATATGCGCTACCAGTTTTTAAATAGTTAACTATCTCAGCTCCTCCATCGCGAGCCCTTTGTACTATCTGTTCGAGCCGATCTTCAGCTATTAATTCTGCTATGGGTTTGCCACCCACTATAGTTTGACCAATTAAAGGAACCATTGTGTCTCCATGACCTCCTAAAACATAGGTAGATATAGATGAAACAGATACACTTAGTTCTTGCGAGATAAAAGTACGGAACCGTGATGTATCTAATATTCCTGCCATACCTACAACGCGATTACTTGGGAAGTCACTAATTTTGTATGCTTGGTATGCCATCGCGTCTAAAGGGTTTGTCACCGGAATTAAAATTGAGTTTGGGGATAGCGAAACAATTTCTTGTACAACTTGGGAAACTATTTTCATATTTGTAAGTAACAGGTCGTCCCTTGACATTCCTGGTTTTCTTGCTATTCCTGAAGTTATTACAACTATGTCTGAATTTGCTGTCTCTTTATAGTCGTTTGAACCTATGATTTGCGCATCTGAACTAGATATTGGTCCTGATTCTTGAATGTCCAAAGCTTTTCCTTGAGGCAATCCGTCAACTATGTCAACTAGAACTACATCTGAATGGCCTTTGTCAAAAATCCGCTGAGCGGTAGTTGCTCCTACATTTCCAGCACCAACTACAGTAATTTTATTTCTCATATTGGAACGCTCCTTTTGCTAAGATCGATTTATCAACATTTGGTTGATTTTTGTAGTATTTAATTAATTTTATATATTTGAATATTTATTCCAGATTGTATTCAGTTCTGGGTTTTTAATCGTTTCAAGTATATATTTACCGTATTGTTCACTTGTTGCTCCGGAGTCTCTACCGTTAACCGCGAAACGTTTTTCGTACATTCCGCATATATCAATAGCTTGGTTAAGTTTGGCACCTAAATCGGTAAATCCAATATGGTTAAGGAGCATAGCTCCTGCTCTTAAAAGGGAGCTAGGATCGGCATATTTAGCTCTTCCTTCTTCGACCATTCTAGGTGCGCTACCATGAATAGCTTCAAACATTGCGTGAGATTTTCCTATATTGGCACTCCCTGCGGTTCCAACCCCTCCTTGAATTTCAGCTGCTTCATCTGTAAGTATATCGCCATAAAGATTCGGCATAACTAAAACTTCGAATTGGTTTCTACGTTTAGTGTCCAGTAATTTGGCTGTCATTATATCTATATACCAAGCGTCCCAGCTTATATCAGGGTAGTTACTTGCTACTTTATTTGCTACTTCCAAGAATTTACCATCGGTGGTCTTGACAACATTTGCTTTTGTAACAACCGTAACTTTGGACTTACCTGTTTTTTTGGCGTGAGCGAATGCTGCTTCTATGATTCTTGTTGAGCCTGTAGAAGATATTATTCTGAAGTCTACTGCTAAATCATCAGTAACATTGATTCCTTGACTTCCTACTGCATATAGGTCTTCTGTGTTTTCCCTGAAAAAAGTCCAGTCGATATTTTCAGTTGGAATTCGTACTGGCCTAACGTTAGCAAATAAATCCAGTTCTTTTCTCATAGCAACATTAGCACTTTCTATATTTGGCCAAGGATCTCCTTTTTCAGGTGTATGCGTAGGACCTTTTAATGTAACATGGCATTTTTTTATTTCTTGCAAAACATCATCGGGTATTGCTTTTCCGACAGAAGCTCTATTTTCTATTGTTAGACCTTTAATATCTTTGAATAATATTTTGCCTGAGTTTTTTTCTTCAGACAACAGTTCCTCTAAAACGTATCTAGTGGCATCACTAATAATTGGTCCTATCCCATCACCTCCAATCATCCCTATTACTATCGGTTGTACTGCCGAATAATCTACCCACTCATTCGAACCTTTAATTTTATCAAGCCTGCTTAATTGCTGTTCTAGTACTGAAATAAAATGATTGCTTATATTTTGTAAAT
>CAZYCG010000002.1:0-58559 GCA_964645865.1 uncultured Dehalococcoidia bacterium
ATGGAATATATATCCCTGAAGTTTTGATTGGCAAAAATGTTTTACATTTACCAACAGCTAAAACACACGTTTTTACAACTGTTACGGGTGCAATGAAAAATGCTTTTGGGGGATTATTGAATTATAGAAGGCATTGGACTCATTCAGTAATCCATGAAACTTTAGTAGACTTGTTAACGATTCAAAAAGAAATTCATACAGGTGTTTTTGCCATGATTGATTCTTCTTTGGCGGGTGATGGTCCTGGTCCTAGGGCAATGAATTGGCATGAAAAAAACCTGATTATTTCTGGATCTGATCAGGTGGCGGTTGATGCAGTTATGGCGAAAATTATGGGTTTTGATCCTATGTCGATAAAATTTATAAATTTAGCACATAATCAAGGTTTAGGATGTGGTGATATTAAGGAAATAGAAATATTGGGTGAAGATATAGTTGAAACTAACTGGCATTTTAAATCTAACGAAGATACCTTTGCTAGCTGGGGTCAAAAGCTTATTTATTGGGGCCCGCTAAAAAAACTTGAAAAATTTTTGCTAAGAACTCCGATAGTTCTTTGGGCCTTTTGGGCTTCAAATTTATATCATAATCAATATTGGCTTAGGTTTATTGGGAGTAAAAGGGTTAAGGCTGCAATGAAAACACAGTGGGGTAAATTGTTCGATAAATATTAGAATAATCTCTAATAAATCCGTATTTTTTATTTAATCACGTTCTAATATGTCCATCTCCCTCAACTATCCATTTGTAAGAAGTTAATGATTCAAGGCCCATCGGACCTCTAGCATGAAATTTACTTGTACTTATCGCAACTTCGGCACCTAGTCCAAGTTGTCCTCCGTCGTTAAAACGTGTACTTGCATTTAACATAACTACGCTCGAATCAACCTGTTTTAAGAAAAGCTGTGCGGTATGTTTGTTCTCTGTGATAATTGTATCAGTATGCCCAGCTCGAAATGTAAATTTTTGAATATGCGATATAGCTTCTTCAACATTTTTGACAACTTTTATGGATAAAGTGAGTGATAAAAATTCTCTGCCCCAATCGTTGCTTGTAGCAGGAGAAACATTTGATTGTTGGGCGCCTATTATATTTAAGGCTTCGTTGTCACATTTAATTTCAACGTTATGAAGAAAAAGTTCTTCTACAATTTTTGGCAGAAATTCATTTGCGATGGTTTCATTCACAAGGATAGTATCTAAAGCGTTACATACATAAGGATTAGATATCTTTGCATTACAACTAATTGAAATCGCCTTTTCAATATTTGCGTCTGAATCAATATAAATATGTGATATCCCTATCCCTCCTGTAACAGCAGGCATTTCAGCATTTTCAGCCACTAATTTGACCAATTCTGAACTGCCACGGGGTATTATTAAGTCTATATATTGTTTAAGTTTAAGCATTTCTGTAACTAATGCTCGATCAGTATTTTCAATAACCGTTATAGCATTTTGGGGTAAATCATTATTTTTTAGAGACTTCTGTATTAACTGGGTTAAATAAACATTTGTACGTATGGCTTCTTTGCCACCTCTCAAAATTGCGCAATTTCCTGATTTAATGCATAGTGCACTTATATCAATTGTAACGTTTGGTCTGCTTTCGTATATAATTCCTATTACGCCAAGAGGCACTCTTTTTTTATATACTTTAAGACCGTTTTGCAAATCATTTTTGTCAAATATATTCCCAATAGGATCCGGCAAATTAATTATGTTTGAAATACCATCGATAATGTCGTCTATCGATTTTTGTGACAGGCGTAATCTTTCTAATGCACTTGAATTTTTATTCTTCTTTAGCTTACTTTCTGAGTAATCACGGTTGTTTTCTTTTAGTATCTGGTTTTTATTGTCGTTGAGAGAATTAGCCAATTCTTCTAATGCTGAATTGCGGTTTTGAATATCAGAAATCGATAAAGACTTAGAAGCTTCTTGAGATTCTATAGCTTTTTTAATAAGTTCATTCATCTAATATCCCTAGATTTTATAAACCAATTGTAATGAATGGTTTGTTAAAGTCGAATTCATGTGGGTACATCTTTATCATTAATAATTACCAGATTGTCCTTATGGATTACTTCGTCTCCATAATGATGTCCTAACAATTTATGTATTTCGCTTGATTGTCTGCCCTGAATTTTCTTTGATTCCAAAGCATTATAATTAGAGATACCCGCTGCAATGAGTTTTGAATCGCCGCCATATATTGATACAATATCGCCTCTATCAAATAAACCTTCAATATTAATTATCCCAGCAGGTAATAGACTTGTGTTTTCACTGACAATTGCTTGTTGGGCCCCCGAGTCAATTTGTACGTGTCCTGTATTTGTTAATTTACTTATCATCCATCTTTTTCTACTTTCCAGTTTAGAATTAGTGGCAGAAATAAGTGATCCTATCTGTTCTCCTTTAGCTAAGCGGAGTAATATGTCGGGTTCCAAGCCGTTACATATTATTACGTTGGTTCCAGAAGAGGTAGCCAGTTTAGCAGCCTGAAGTTTTGTAGCCATTCCTCCTCTGCCTTTGGTGTCTGATGGACCACCTGCATTTAAATTATTACTAGAATCGGTTAAGTCTATTTTCTTCAAAAATTGAGCTTGTGGATCTATGTTTGGGTCGGAAGTAAATACTCCTTTAGTTTTACCCAATATTATCAGCAAATCGGCATCTATCAGATTTGCTACAAGGGCTGAAAGATTATCATTATCACCGAAGTCATGATTTTCAATTTCTTCTATTGCAACTACATCGTTTTCATTTATGATAGGCAAGACATGCATTTCTAACAAATTGATCAAAGTATTCCTTATGTTCAAATAGCTTAGTCTATCTGATACATCTTTGCGGGTAAGCAAAGCTTGGGCAATGGGTATATCATATTGCTTGAATATCGCTCCATATTGATTCATTAGTTGGATTTGACCGGTTGCTGCTAAAACTTGTCTTATCGCGATAGGGTTTTTTTCTTCTTGTTTTTTTAAAACTTGTCTTCCTGCTGCCACTGCACCGGAAGATACTAATATGATTTGTAGGCCATCTGATCTTAAAGAATCAATCTGTTTGGCGAGAAGGTTTATAACTTCGGTATTGAGGTTGTTATTTCTATCAGTTAGAAGTGTCGTACCTATTTTAACAATTATTCTTTTGTAAATTCGGTTGCTAATTTTATACCTTTCTAATTGGTGTTGAATATCAGTATAAATAATTTAGGCGATATTACCAAGAAGGATTAATGTCTTCGTAGGTATTGTTAGTTAGTCTCTGTTGATTTCCCCCGTTACTTGACATGGTAAATATTTCGGCGTCACCATCCAGATAAGAGACGAAAGCTATTTTTGAACCGTCAGGAGACCATACTGGAGTTTCGTCTAAGACTGAATTATGCGTCAATTGTTTAGGTTCTGGATTATCTTGGCGAGTATCAACGATATATATTTCTGGGTCGTAAATGTCTGGGTCTAGTTCCTCGCTTGATTCTCTTTTTTCCATAACACCAGAACAATTGTTTAAAAGATTAATAGGATCCCAGCATTTATGCCTAGAGACGAACAGGATATATCTGCCATCTGGTGACCAGGAAATATTGCTTTTAATATACTCGTTGTTTGTTAATCTTTTTATATTCGAACCATCATCGTCCATCAAGTAAATATCCGGTGTTGAATTAGTTTCAGAAACATAAGCTATTTTATTTGCAACAGGTGACCACATCGGATTTGAGTCAATCGTTGTTGTTAGCCTGTATTCATTTACTCCATTGGGATTTCTAACGTAAGTGCCCTGTTGATAAGCATCTTTAACTGTGAAAACAACTCTTGAGCCATCTTTAGACCAGTTGCCTCCTGTTTGAACTTTTAGCGATGTTAATCTCATTGGGTTACTGTCATTTGTTTCAACAATATATAGTCCAGACTTTATTGCAGTAGATGTAATCGATTGAACAAATGATAATCGGTCAGAGGTTGGTGACCATTCAACGTTATTGAACAGAGGAAGGTCGTTAGAATTATTAGTTAATTGGTTTCTTGGCCCGCCAGATATGGGCATGGTTTCAATTGAATATCTATTTACGTCTTTTGTTATGAAAACGATTTCATTCCCGTTTTTTGCAACGATTGGCTTGGATTCATCATATCTACTATTGGTCAAATTTATTTCTTCTAAAGTATCGGTATTTATAGAATAAATATCTAAATTGCCGTTACGATGAGAAGAAAAAACCAATGACGATTCAGAAGATTCACAGCCAGTTAAAAAAATTGCTGCCATAATAATCATTAATAGTAATGCCGGAACAGTTTTTGATAAATGTTTTACCATATTTAATACGCTGATTTTAATAGTTTATACTATGCAATAATAATCCATTTTATGCCTTAAAATGCAAGCAGAAAACGGTTCTCATTATTGGGTGTTTAATTTTTTAGTAACAGGTTAGAGTCATATATCGAGGCAATATACTTGGAAGTTTTACTGGAGCAATTAATGTTTATAGAGCTTACAGTGATTTTGGTGAGTGCTACGTTATTTAAATTTGGTCTTATGTTCTTAGGCGATCACGGCATCCAAAATAAAAAGACAATCACCTATGGTTTGGTTTTATCTGATTTCTCAAAGTTATATTTAGTGCCAATAATTGGAAATCTTTTATCACTAAAACATGATGTAAGAGATAAAAGAGTTAATAGCCTGATTAATTTATTATTGGAAATTGCTGTTGTATTATCTGTTATTGTTCTTTTTTATCAAGGTGGTTTGTTATTCGATTTGATATTCAAGTTGTTTTGGATATCGATTTTTTTGTCATTGGCGTTAATCGATTTAAATAGCAGGAAATTGCCCAACCGTTTCATATTTCCTTTAATCTTTATTTTGATATTTTTAATTCCATTCTGGAATGTAATGTCCTATGAAAGAAATCTTCTAGGTTTCTCGGGGTATATGGGTTCAATTATTAATACAAGTTTAATCTCTATTGCGTTGACGGTTTTTGGGATGGGAATATATTATTCATATCCGGGTTTTGTTGGCGGTGGCGATATTAAATTAGTAGTAATCATTGGACTATTTTTTGGATTCCCCGATTCTTTAATTGTAATTTATTTGTCGATTATGGTTGGGGCTTTAGTTAGCATTATTAAAATGGTAATTGATAAAAATATACGTTCAGTAACAATACCTTTTGGTACGATTTTATCTTTGTCTTCGATAATCGCTATACTTTCCCATAACCAGTTAAGGCACGTTTATGCGTTTATAGATTCAGGCTGAATTTATTTTAAAATGCCGGTTTAAGAAACGGGAGGGATTGCTTGAATCCATGGATTGATGGATTCAAGTTTTAGGGAAGCTGCCAGAACTGTTGATTCACAATTCGGTTTGCCAATTATATGTAACCCGACTGGCAGTTTGGTTTTAGTAAAACCACAGGGTATGCTCGCGGCAGGATTTCCTATCATATTTATTGGAAATGTATTTGGAAATGCCCCCCAGAATTCGTTTGTTTCAACGCCATTTATTTTGGTTGGAGGGTTACCAACAGGAAATGCAGGAACCGAAGTAGTAGGAGTGAATATCAAATCGAATTTTTCGAAAGCTGACGCAAATTTTGCTTTGACAATATCAATTTCACCAACTGCGCGAGCATAATCAACACCTGTTACCTTGGATCCGTATTCAAGACATTTCTGTGTATACCAAGCTAGATGAGTTTCGTTATTTTTATATAATTTGTGATATGAAGCAAATACGTTCGTGCTGAATAATGTCCAAAATGCTTCAAATGGTTGGCCTATGTCAATTTTTACTAAATCAACATTCGGGTTTTGTTGCAGAGAATTGACTGTTTTTTTACAGATGGAAATAACTTCTTCGTCTATCTCCCCAAAACCAAAATGATCAATCCACCCAATTCTTAATTTATCAAAACTGGCTTCTTTGAGATTAGATAGTTCATTGAAGGTTTTTTTAAGAGAGATTGGATCTCTTTCATCATGTCCGGCAATAACGCTTAATAGCATCATCGAATCTTTCACTGTTCTAGTTATGGGACCAGCTTGACTGGTTTGGTTTGCAATAGGGGTTGTGGGAAAGCCGGGGTAGCGCGGTATTGTTCCCAATGTGGGTTTTATACCGTAAACACCACAAAAGCTAGCAGGTATTCTTATTGAACCTCCGCCATCGCTTCCTGTGGCTAAAGCACATAAACCAGCTGATATAGCAGAAGCAGCTCCACCGCTTGAACCTCCGGAGGTCATTTCATTGTTCCATGGATTTCTACAATGATTTTGCCAGCTCGAGTTGCCCAATCTATTTTCTGTTGACCCCAAGAGTCCGAATTCTGGTGTGTTTGTTTTGCCTATAATAATGGCTCCTGATTTACGTATTCTTTCAACCACAATCGAATCAAATTCGGGAATTTTATCTTGAAAAACTAATGATCCCATTGTTGTTTTTATTCCCTGGGTAGATTCGAGGTCTTTTATTGATATTGGTATGCCATGAAGCGGACCTAGTGTCTCCTTATCCATTATGGCTTTTTCAGCGGACTTAGCGTTTTCTATGGCTTTTTCTGGAGTAGTAGTTATGAAAGAATTTATATGTTGATCCAAGTTATCTATCCGATCAAGGTAAATCTGCGTTATTTCAACTGGTGAAATTTCTTTATTTAACATCAGATCATGCAGTTCTGCAGCAGGTTTAAAGGCCAGTTCTTTAGAGTTCATTTTTCACCTTGTCAAATTAATCAATGTAATAAATTCGAGTCTAACATCGGTTTTTATCACGGTCAACGAATATAAAAATAGTATAATATCTTTAATTAACGACTCACGGCTAAGTGATTAGTCTACTTATCAAGGTGCATTAAGCTTTGATAATCCGTTAACTAAGTTAATTTGAAAAGAAAATGAAAAACAAATCAGAAAATGTTAACGTGCGGATTTTGTATTGGAAAGAAATTCCTTTACAAGTAGAAGTTGAGGTTTTTGGAAATAAGTTGTCACGTCAGCTAGAGGATAGATTTCAAGAGGGTGTTGACGCTATAGCGATGTTTGAAAATAGTTACGGGTCGGATGATTATTTAAATGGGTTCTTGTGGGGTGAAAGTTTTTTAGTACAAGGGGAAATAAATAGCGTGTTGGAAGATAAGGTTAATTGTTTTAACAAGAAATTCCCTAAAGACTTTGTATCCAGAATTAGAGACTTACAGAAGCAAGGCAAGAGAAAAACTATGCCCGGTTCTGCAGACCATTGGATGGAATGTTAGGTAAAACGTGGAATGGATTTACTAAAAAGAATTGAAAGTGGCGTAACTCTTATATCAGATGGTGCAACTGGAACATACTTACAGAGTAACGGGTTGGAACCCGGAGGCTGTCCTGAGCATCTGAATTTAACCAATCCTGAACTCATTGTTAAAATGGCAAATGACTATTTTAACAATGGAGCAGATTTAGTTATAACTAATTCATTTGGTGGCAATCCTTTCATGCTAGATAAATATGGTCTAAGAAAGGAATTGGGCGTCATTAATAAGAAAGCAGCACAACATGCTAAAAGTGCGTGCCCTGCCGGGAAATTTGTTTTAGGTTGTGTTGGTCCTACTGGCGAATTTTTACAACCGCTTGGTCCTGTAAGTGAAAAGGAAATGTTTACAGGGTTTACTGAACAGATCCAAGCTTTAGATGAAGGTGGAGCTGACGGTATAATAATAGAAACCATGACGTCTTTAGAAGAAACCCTTTTGGCTGTAGAATCTGCGAAACTTAACACAAATTTAGTTGTAATGGCTACAATGACATTTGACTTAGGACCTAGGGGATTTTTTACTATGATGGGAGTTACTCCTGAAGAAGCGGTTAAGGAAATTCGCAAAAAAGGTGCAGATGTAGTAGGTGCAAATTGTGGAAATGGTATAGAAAACATGGTTAAAATAGCTAAAATAATGAGAAATGTAGATGACGGGCCTTTAGTCATTCACAGCAATGCTGGATTCCCTAAAATTATTAATGGAAGGATAGTTTATCCTGAGACTCCTGAATACATGTCTGAAAAATTTAAAGAATTAATTGAAGCAAAAATAAATATTATGGGAGGATGTTGCGGCACAACACCTAGCCATATTTCTGCCATACATTCTGTTGTTTCAAAATATTCAAGCAATAAAGAATAAAATAACAATAAGGCAATATAATGAATGAAATAGATAATAATGGAAACATCAAAGATGTTTTAAATAGAATTGGAAGTTGTTCAGAACTAATATCGATTGACCCTTATTTTAAGGATATTAGTGTGGGACTATACGAGAAAAATGGTATTTACACTGTTTGGTCTTTTAGCAAGGTTTCGGGCGTTTCTAATAGGATAAGCGAAATAAGAGATCAATTAGTTAATTTGGGCGGAATGGTACCTGTGCCGGATACGAATAACCAAGTTAAATTTCCTAATGGGGAATTATATGATAGACCAGTTAAATTTTTGATAAAATTAGCTGTAGAGAAGCCTTCTGACTATAGACATCCAGATGGTCAGATTAGGATTAAAGATCTTCGTTCTCCCCTGACCTTGATTATCAATTCTCATGACGAAAATGGCAAAAGGATCTATGAAGTAACAACTGAAGGGGAATTTAAAAACCCAGAACTACGAAAACGTGCAACAGTTCAAGGATTTATTAGATATGGGGAGATGGAAAAAATAGACAATACCAAAGTAATGTTTAACGGAGGATATAGACGGGATGAATTAATCCGTATTATTCTTCCTTACGCTCGAAATATAACAGGAACCCAAGATATGTTAGATGCTGACTCGATGCGAGGCCAAATGACTACAAATACTCTTGGGTTTTCAACGCAAGAGTAGAAACTTTACACCTATTAACTTAGGAAATTTTGGAGGGAAGCAATGGTTATAACTGAAAAAATGACGCCGAGAGAAAGAGTTATGAATGCCTTGAACGGATTGCCGGTAGACCGCACTCCTGTCTCGAATCCAACTAATGTAGCAACAGTTGAACTCATGGATTTGGTAGATGCACCTTTTCCAGATGCATGTCGAGATCCGGAACTTAATGCAAGATTAGCTGCTACCGGATATACAGAATTAGGATTTGATTCAATAGCACCATATTTTACTATTATTCAGGAATCCTCAGCATTGGGTTGCGAAATGCAATGGGAACAGAAAGATAACTGGCCTACAGTAAGAATGAGTAATCCGATTTGGAAATCTATTGAAGATATCAATATTCCAGATAATTTTTTGCAACATCAAGATAATTTGGCAATTATAGATTCAATAAAAATACTAAAGCAAGAATTCGGAAATGAAGTTGCTATCATTGGAAAAACTATGGGTCCATGGACTCTTGCGTATCATGTATTTGGAGTAGAAACCTTTTTGCTTATGTCGATTGATGATCCAGAATTGACTATCAAATGTCTAGACAAATTGAAAGAGATATCAGTTTTATTTGGACAGGCTCAAATTGACGCAGGAGCAGACGTTTTAACGTATCCAGACCATGCAACAGGAGATTTGGTAAGTGGTGAATATTATAAAAGATTTTTGCTAGATATACATCAAGAAGCAGTAGAGGATTTAAAAGTACCTCTTATATTACATATTTGCGGTTATACTTTAGACAGGATGGATTATATTGCACAAAATAAAATGGCTGCCTTTCATTTTGATTCTAGAAATGATCCTGAAAAAGCGATGGAAATAGTCGATGGCAGGATACAACTTGTGGGCAATGTTAATAACCCTGTAACTTTGTATAGTAAAGGTACGCAGGAAGTTAGAGAGGAAGTTTATAGATGTTTAGATGCTGGGGTTCCTTTAATTGCTCCTGAATGCGCTATACCATTAGCTACTAAATTAGAAAATTTGCTTGAAATACCAAAGGCGGTAAAAGACTGGACTGAGGAAAACTTGTCAAAATAGACAGAATTCAACCTAACACAAAATAAATGGAGAAATATTAGCAATATGTCGGATAATTTCATAATTGTAGGTGAAAATATTCATGCTACCAGGGTATTCCGTTCTGGCGGTAAAAGAGTAGTTAAAACTGATGACGGATTTGAAGCTGTCAGCTATAAGAACGACTTAGATGAGCAAAAACTGATGAAAGTACCCGATTGGTTTAAAGAAACTCAACCCTATCAGCAAGGGCAAATCAAGCATTTTCTTATAGCCATGACTAATTTAATAAGTAACGATGATGATGTCAGGTTGGAAGGAGAACAATATATTCAGAATGCAGTTTATAGACAAATTAAAGCAGGGTCGAATTATGTTGATATTAATGTGGATGAGGTGCATTATGATTTAGAAATACAAAAAAAATGTATGGCTCGTACGATGGAGGTTGCGCAGAAGGTTTCATCAGTACCTATCAGCATAGATTCATCTAATTCCGATATTATAGAATCAGGTTTAAAAGCATATAAAAGTAACGATGTTCCCCCTTTAATCAACTCAGTAGCATTTGAACGTCCTGAAGTTTTCGAGATGGCATTAGAATATAAAGCAAATGTTATTGCAATGGCAACTAGTGAAACAGGTATGCCTGAAGATGAAGATGATCGTATAGAAAATGCAAAAAAGATAATAGAGGAATTGGTACGAAGAGGATTTTCTTTAGAGGAAATTTATTTAGATGCGATTGTTTTTCCAATTTCAGTAAATTCTGAGTATGGAAATCATTATTTCAATGCAGTGACACAATTAAGGGAAGAGTATGGAAGCCAATTACACATTGGCATGGGTCTTAGCAATGTTTCATTTGGAATGCCAATGCGAAAATTAATTAATCAGGCGTTTATATACTTAGGTCTTGAAGCAGGAATTGATGCGGGGTTAATTGACCCAATACAAATAAAATTGGACGAAGTGCATAACGTTGATATAAGTTCTGAAAAAATGAGCTTGGCAATAGATATGTTGACAGGAAAAGATGAGTTTTGTGTTAATTATCTGCAAGCCTATAGAGATGGCCGGCTTCAATAAGTCTATTTAGGTTACTATTTACCAATAGTTCAGTATAATAATATTTTAAAAATTTAGATTTAAATTTGGAGTTTGAAGATGCCGATAGTAAATGAGGGTGTTTTGCAAGAGATGAAGCATATTGCCAATCCATCCGAATTAAAACACATTCAAGAACTGTATGAACAAACCGAACCATTGATGCAGGAAATTGCATATGCATTGATAACAGGTAATGATAAGGAAGTAGATCAGCTAACATCTAAAGCGCTAGACTCAGGATTTACGGCGAATACTGTTATGGATGATGGTTTAATAGCAGGTATGGCTATTGTAGGGATAAAATTCAGAGATAATATTATTTTTGTACCTGAAGTTCTGATTTCTGCTAGAGCTATGAAAGCTGGTATGGCACACATAGAGCCGATTCTTTCAGAATCAGATATACCGCCTGTGGGCACGGTTATTATGGGCACTGTAAAAGGTGATTTGCATGATATCGGGAAAAACTTATGCATTATGATGATGAGAGGGGCCGGATTTGTAGTACACGATTTAGGGGTTGATACTAAGCCAGAGGCTTTCATCGATGCTGTACAGGAACATGAAGCTCGCGTTTTGGGTATGTCAGCGTTGCTTACAACCACTATGCCTAACATGGGAAGAGTCATACAAGCTTTTGAAGATGAAGGTATGAGAGAGGAAGTGAAGATTATGGTAGGTGGTGCTCCAGTTACCCAAGACTTTGCTGACGATATGGGTGCTGATGGCTATGGGAAAGACGCAATTGATTGTGTGGATATGGCAAAAACCTTAGCTTTACAAGAATAACTTTAACTGATTGGAAGCAAACCTTGAGTTCTAATAGCATAAACAAAAACAGGTATTATGAAAGTATAAAGAAACTCGAAGCTATATATGAAAATATAGCTACAAATGTAACAGAAGTTTCAAAATGGCGATGTCCTTACAAAGATGCCAAGGATAATTGCACTGCAAAGTTTGGTTGTAGGAATCAAGATCGGTCTATCAATGATGGATCACCCTTTCCTTGCATAGGAAGTGATAAGTTAGATTATCGTAATGCCTGGGAAGTTTAATAAATTAATACGAGTTAGTATTAATGAGTTATTTAGATAGTTTATCCAACTTTAAGTTTATGGATTGTTTGATTTAATTTTCAAAACTTATCAGGAATTATAATGATATGTCTCCTGTAAATTATGGCGACCAAAAATTAGAATCTGTTTCAAATAAAACGTTATTTGAATACGCTGATATATTGAATGTTCGCGTACCTACCTCATGTGGGCGTAATGGAAAATGTCATGAATGTATCGTAGAGGTGAAGAGAGGCATTTCTTCTTTGAATACGCCGACTCCAGCCGAATCTTTTCTAACGCAAGGATTTCGATTGGCATGTCAGACATATATCGATGATGTCGATGCTGAAGTTCAATTTAATGTACTTCGTAGGCAACCTAAAATATTGATTGAGTCTTCGCAAAAACGTCTAGAACTTGACGCTTTGACAAAGATGTATGATGGAAATGTATATTATGATGGCAAATTAATAGATAAATTCAAGGGTGTTATGTATGGATTGGCTATAGATATTGGCACTACTACAGTTGTAATGAATTTACTGGATTTAGAAACTGGAGAGGTTAAGTACATTACGTCTTTTGAAAACCCTCAAAAATTTGGTGGTAGTGATGTGATGAATAGAATTTCGTATGATACATCTGAATATCAAGGTGAATTACAAAAAGTAATGATTTCATCTATAAATTTTGAAATAGGATTAATGAGCAGGCAGTTGAAATTTCACAGAAGGTGTATTTATGAAATAGTAGTGGTTGGCAATGCTACCATGAGAGATTTATTTTTTGGAGTAGATGTGACTAGTATAGGAGAAAAGCCTTACAAGTCAAAAGTTGAGATTGAATTTAACCAAAGCAAGGTTAAAACTACAGCATTAAATGCTAAAGCTAAACAAATTGGTTTGCGAGTGTTTCCCGATGCAAATGTATATGGCGGACCTTTGATTGGTTGTCATGTTGGTTCAGACGTAGCAGCTGATTTGCTTGCTGTTGGAATGGGTAACAATGAACAGATATCTATGTTAGTTGATGTTGGGACAAATACAGAAGTTGTTGTGGGCAACAAAGATAGAATGATTGCTGCTTCTTGTCCTGCAGGTCCGGCTTTTGAAGGTGGAGAAATTAAATATGGAATGCCTGCCTATGATGGCGCAATAGAACACGTTCAATTTGAAAGGGATACACTGAAATATAAAACTATATCAGGAGTTAAGCCAACAGGTATTTGCGGTTCAGGATTGATAGATCTTTTGGCGGAACTCAAAAATACGGGTAAAATGAATTATTTGGGAGTGTTGGAGAAAGGGTTGGATGAATTTATGATTGCTCCCGAATATAATCTTTCTTTGTCACGAAGCGATATCAGTGCATTAGCACAGGCAAAAGCTGCAAATTATTGCGGTCAAAAGATAGTTCTCAGAGAATATGGAATAATGCCTGAAGATGTTTCAAACATGTACATAGCGGGTGGTTTTGGGAATTATTTAGATATCAAAAATGCTATTGGAATTGGATTTATTGCGAATGTAAGACTTGAAAATATCCATAGGGTTGGTAATACAGCTCTTCAAGGAGCTAGCCAAATGCTGCTTTCAGGTCGATTAAGATCGCAAATAGAAGAAATATGTAACAATATAGAACACATTGAACTTGAAACAACGGAAGACTTTTTTGAGCTATTTGTAGATGGATGCCAATTTAACCCGATGATTATGTAGGTATGATAATTAATAAAGAGGTGTGAATATGCCAACAAAAAAAGTACTGATAACAGATTATGTATGGCCTTCAGTGGAACCAGAAAAGAAAGTGTTGGCCAAACTCGGCATTGATCTTATAGTTGCTCCTGATGGCAATGAGGATACTTTAATAGATATGGCTAAGGAAGTTGATGGGATTTTAACTTGTTTTGCCAAGGTTACAGATAATGTCGTTAAGTCAGCGAAAAATTGTAAGGTAATAGGTAGATTCGGAGTCGGTGTTGACAACATTGATGTACAAGAGGCAACTAGGCAGGGCATAATTGTGACATATGTGCCGGACTATTGTGTAGATGAAGTGTCTGACCATGTAATTGGCTTATTATTGGCATGGAATAGGAAAATAGTTTTACATAATAATGATACTAAATTATCAGGTTGGGGCAATGCTGGATTGGGTATGCGTATAATGAGGTTAAGGGGCAAAAAATTAGGAATTATCGGTTTTGGAAGAATAGGTAGGATGGTAGCTGAAAAAGCACAATCCTTTGGATTAGATGTTTTATCTTTTGACCCAATGATTGAATCTGATTTTATGAATCAATTGGGGGTTAAAAAAGTTGAATTGGACGATTTATTGGCTGAGTCGCATTTTGTTACTTTACATTCGCCACTTATACCTGCTACTGAAAATATGTTTGGCAATGAACAATTCAAAATGATGAGAAATGACGCATTTCTTATTAACTGTGCTCGAGGAGGATTAATTGATGAAGATGCTTTACATGAAGCATTAAACTCGCAAAATATTGCTGGAGCAGGGGTAGATGTTTTGGTTGATATAAAACCTGATACAAATCATAGGTTAATTAAAAATCAAAACGTCATAGTGACTCCTCACACCGCATTTTTTTCTCAGGAAGCTGTACTTGAACTAGAAGAACGAGCGGCAGGTCAGGTTGGGAACGTTTTGCTTGGCAAAATACCCGAAAATATAGTTAACGTTGGATTATTGAAAGCAGATAACTTGAGAGCCGATATTAAGTAATAAAAGTTAACCTGAAGTTGTTGGGTATGAACCATATTCAATAATTATTTCCGCATCTTCAATACGTAGAGGACTTATAAGGTCTTTCGCTCTTTCCACTAAAATAAACTCAAGAATATTCTTTCCTTTACAAGGACGAACTTTTTCTAGAGTGAATTCAAGCCACATCAAGTTATATGGTTTAGCATCTCCGTAACTTCTTTTACAGGTTTCATTTATTATGGATTTTCCGTTTAAATTGAAATTTATCTTGTCTGAGGAGACGAGGTCATTTATGCGTACTTTTAAGGTGATATGAGTTATTCTGTCAGTTAAATTTTTTATGTCATCAGCAATATGAAATTCTATAGGATAAGATATGCCGGCTTTTTCGATTGGTATAGTAATCGGAAGGTTTGTTTTGTAATCAACTCTTGAGAGAATGTCAGTCGATCTATTGATAAAATAATGTTTATTTTTTTCCTTCAACACTGATTTATTTCCAATATTTGAGAGTATGCTTGTTTCTATTGGGGATAATGGCCATTGCAGAGAGTGGGTATAAAGACCATCAGCACCTTTATCATAAAAATTGGATGCTGCACCATACATCATTTCGGGGGTTGCATATTCCAATTGATAGAGTTCATTTTCATTATCGTGATATCTTGGTTGGAGCATTGGATAAACTGATGTATTAGAATTTTTAGTTAAATCAATTAACCATTCTATTGGCATGTTAGAATCTAAAATATTGTATGCGTATATCATTGGGGTGACATAATCTAATAGGTTCTCAGATATCATTTTTTTCACATCGATTCCGGCAGATAAATTTAATTTTTCAGTCGGGTAAATTCTAGCACCCAAAATCTTTGGCTTATTACGGTTTTTAACCATCGAAGATATCTCTGAAACCCAATCAGTTATAATGCCTTTATCTTTATATCTGCGATTTTCAGGTAATAAATAACTGTCTCCGCCAGGTGGGGCTGCAAAATCAAGTTCCAAACCGTCAGTTTCGTAATCATCAGCAAGTTCTTGTAAAACTTTTGATTGATGGTTTCTAACCTCCTGATGTAAAAAACCGCCACCTCCGTTTTCTAGTAGAAATTCAGGTTTTATTCCGCCGTATGAACCTAGTCTCAAGCTAGCAAAAAATTCCATGTTTTGTGAATGAGCTTTATCTATAAGGACTGATAATGGATCTATTCCTTTATCGGTCAAACTTTGTAAGTTATTCCATAGTCGCCAATAAGCTGCCTGCTTAAATCCGGGCGAATTTATTCCATGTTCGCCATGTTTGAACTGCATTCCTACTTTTGAATTGTAAAAAAGACCATCAGCTCTAGCTACTCCATAAATAAAAGTATCTATGGAGGTATTTGAACATTCATTTATAGGTCTGCATGCATCTTCAAGTGTCATTGGAGGTTCAAATACGAATAAATAGTAATGCCTAGCGTCGTTAAAATAGATTGTACGTTGTTGCTTCACATAAATTTCCTTGGTGCGTCTAATAAAAATGACCGGTTATAACATCGAGTAACTTTGACCACCGTCAATTACGATGCAAGAACCTGCCATAAATCCTATACGTTCAGATGATAAAAATGCAACTAAATCCCCAACAGGTTCAGCCCATCCGAATTTGCCCATGGGCAAATTATTTTTAATAAAATCATCAACTGTTTCTTTAGTATTATCGTTTTGAAATTTTTCCCAGCTTCCTTGGGGGTGGGAAACCGATCCGGGGGCTACACTATTAATTAGGACCCCGTGTTGTACTAATGATACGGCGGCATGCTTTGTGGCTGCAATTAAAGCAGCTTTAGCAGACATATAAGAAATGTTTCCACCGTATTCCCTTCCCCAAATAGAAGCTATATTAATTACCCTACCCCATTTTTTGGATATCATATTTGGTGTTACGAGTTTCATTAATTCGAATGAGCCAAAAAGATTTAGATCAAATGTTTCTTGAAACCCTTTAAGCGGTGTTTCTGTGAAATCACCTTTTTCTTTTGATCCCCCGACATTATTTACCAATATTTCTATTCCGCCTAGTTCTTTAGTGATTTTGGAATGTAAATCGCTGAGTTGGGATAAATCTGAAATGTCTCCCACAAATCCTTTGGCCGATGCTCCTAAACTTTGTAATTCTGCAATGGTATCTGCAACAGTGTTTTCGTCCCTACTACAAATGCCAACATAAGCGCCTTCTTTTGCAAGTGATATTGCAGCTGCTTTTCCCAAGCCCCTACTACCTCCTGTTATAAATGCCACTTTCCCTCGTATACCTAGATCCATTTTTGACTCCTGCACTTTTGATTTTATATAAATTCAATGAATATGCTTTTTGAGACTATATCCTGTTTGTGATACTGTCAACGGTCTGCAAATCAAGTGTATAATCTGTTTCAATAAATTGTGTATGGTGTATACATGATTGATTTTGATTTATAAAATGTTCGGATAGAGGTGTGTATATTTATGGGTGAAGTAGTTGAACCAAAGGTTTTTCTGCTAGGAGAAACACAAGCTAATCAAGATGGTATTAATCAGTTATTAGATCATTTGGGAGTTCCTGATTGGAGTTCCGATGCCGAATCATCTGCAGAACTACTCACAGAAATTTATGGGAGAAGCTGTTATCGTTCATTTGGAACAACATTGAACCCGAATGTCACAAGAGTACGCAAAACCAATAGCGATTATATAGAAAACACTCTTCAAAAAGGTGACGGGTCAATATTTGAGCACGTGACAGCAAATTTCTTCTTTGCAGATGTTAGCAGGGTTTTTACTCATGAATTGGTAAGGCATAGGGTAGGCTCAGCAATGTCTCAGGAAAGTTTACGTTATGCTAGGCTTACTGACATCAATTGGTATGCTCCTACAGTTATAAAAGAAGATGACGAAGCAATGAAGATATATGTGTCTAAGATGGAAGAGTTAAGTAAACTCCAAAATGAACTCGCAGACATGTTTGAATTAGATCAAAAAGATAAAAATTTTACAGTTAAGAAAGAGGCAACATCTGCTTTTCGAAGATTGGCTCCGATGGGTGTGGCTACCAATATCGGCTGGTCAGCAAATATGCGTACCATCAGACATGTTATTGAAATGCGTACTCATCCAGGTGCAGAAGAAGAGATAAGATTAGTTTTTGCAAAAGTGGCAGAAATAGCGATATCTAAATGGGGAAATATATTTGCTGATTATAACAAAGAAATTGTCGATGGTTTGCCTTGGTACACTACGAGTAATAGAAAAGTCTGATTTAATATAAAATCAATTCCTTCTTAACAGGAATGCAAGTATTGCTGCAATTAAACAAATCGTCATCGCTATTAAGAAAAATTCAGTTAAAACGGTCATTCCGTTAGTTAGTAACTGATTTACAGATGTGGGGTTCGAAGTTAAAAAAGACAAGGTGAAATCCGAATTTAATTTTTGGAATCTATACGCTCCCCATGCTGAAATTGAAGATATCCCTAATGCCATTCCTAGAAATTTAGTAGTGCTAATTAATGATGCCGAGATTCCTTGGTTATTGTCGCCAGCCTGATAGGTAGCAGTTTGAATTATTGGACCAATAAGAATTCCAAGACCGGTACCTGTCAAAAATAAATTTATGGTCAATAGCGGTTCAGATATATTTTGATTCCAGTTGCTAAGGAACCAATATGCTGTTGCAGATAAAAGTAATCCTACAATAATTAATGTCCGGTTACTAAATAATTTACCGGAAATGCTTCCTAATAAAGCTCCGATTGCAACTCCTAGAGTCATTCTTAAAAGCCAAAGCCCTGAATGAAGCGGTGATAATTCAAAAATCGTATTTGCCATAAGCGGTATAGTTACCATACCTATTATTAATGCGATTCCAACTAGAAATTGAATCATGTGCGCAAGTATGAACTCCCTAGAAAACAGATTTCGGGGAATTATAGGATGGTTGGATATGATTTGTCTAAATATGAATGTGATAGCAGCTGATATTGCAAATAAGCCGCACATCAAAGTAGTTAAGTTTAAATTCTGTAATCGAGAAATAAACAAGGTCAAAAATATCAACGTTAGAGTTAGGAAGAGTGCGCCAGATAAATCAACGCCACCATTTTTTTTGCGATGAATTTTGACACTTCGGTAAATTATAGGGATTATGATAAAAGTCAAAGGTATATTTAGCCAAAAGACCCATCGCCAATCTAAAATATTTATTATCAATCCACCCCACAGAGGACCTACAATAGCTCCAATTTCGGCAGAGGCGCCTATAATTCCGTATGCAATAAGATGTTGGTTTTTTGGTAACGAAGTATTTGCAATACTTATTGCTAGTGGAATAGTAGCACCAGCTGCTATCGCTTGTAATATTCTGCTTGCAACGAGGAATGAGAGATTGGTGCTGAATCCAACAAGCATAGAAGTAATCGCAAAAACAATTAATATAATAGTAAGTAGACGTTTATTTCCAAATATATCGGATAATTTTCCTACAACAGGCATCATACATATATAACCGAGTAAATATCCGGTTATTGTCCAAGAAGCGTTGTCGATATCTGAAATATTTAACTGGAAGTCTTTCATTATTGAAGGAAAGATGGTTGCAATAACAGTTTGGTCGTCAGCTGCTATAAAAACAGCAAGACATACAGGAAATAATCTGCCAAACGTTGATATTTGTGAAAGAAATATATTTGTAGAGAATAATTTAGGAATCATTCAATTATTGGGGTTTCTATATTTACTGGCTGGTTATGTTTACTTATGTCGATAAACAAATCTGTAGCGGGTTTTGATCCTATAAATTTCCCGTTCAGTTTGGCATGATAGAGCAACTTATTGTTTTTGCCTATTGATAATGAAACTTTGATTTGAGATTGTGTTGGAATCTCACCCAAGAGGTCATTCAATGAAGATGAATCAATATTTCCATGTAGATGATAATAATTTCTTGAACTATTTTCAGTCGAAAGTCGAATATCATATAATCCTGTCATGATTTTTGCAATTCCTTGATGGGGAGCAAAAAAACCTGTTGGGTTAAAATTTTCAGAAACTGCTTCCCACTTTTTGTTCAAAGGGTTTAATATAAAACTTTCTCCATTATTTGAGATTAATCTTGTTTTAAATACTAGTCCTGAAGCATATGAACCATTTATTTCGAGATTCATGTAATCAGGTTTAATAATTGCACCTTGTATTTGAGTCAAGAGCAAAGTTTCTGATGCTGAAATCGATCCACTAGACTTAAAATAAAAAGAGTTTAAATCTTTCATTTGGGTGATAGATACAGATAATATTTCTGATGCACTTACTGTTGCATCAGATGCAATTGATTTTTCATTGTTTGGATTAAGGGAACAATTTGAATTAAATATCGATATAGCAGATAGGATAAATACTAAATAACCAAAATTGAAATAAAACGTAGATTTAACTCGTAAGGATTCAAAACTTAATGTGAATCGAAATAGGTTTTTTTTACGTATAAGCAAAGAAAAGAGGTTTATTACTATGGGTCGCTGCAGTCTCGCATATAACCACATTTAGTACATTTAAGCTTACAATGCACATCGGTAAATTGAAATCCGCAAATATCACAAGTAACAACTACAGATTGATTGTTAGTTCGAGGGGTATAGTCAATAAAAGTGGATTTATTGAGATTGAATTCGGACACTTTAGTTCTTATTCTTTTGAAACCCATATATATTTCGATAATAAACCTATCCCCTCAAATTAGACGATAGGTTTGTTATCAGTAAATCAAGCTTTAGGTTTTGAATAAGCGTACGCTATTGTAGTTCCAGTTCCTATAAATATTAGGCCAAATAATGCCAGAAGCATTATTGCCATGTCTAAAGATTGTCCACCTGTAGAAGGTAGCGTTGCGGCTGGTATAGATATAGGAACAGTAGTATCGACACCCGATAAACTTGTACTAGCTGATTCAGCTTGGCTTATACCAGGATGACTTTCCCAACCATTCAAAGATGCTTCTAAACCAGAAATCAATGTGTTACCGCCCGGGCCAATGTATATATCAGCTAAGCTAGTTGAATTTGCACTAGAAGCGTTTCCAGCAGCATCCCTTGAAATAGCGGACCAAGCGGAAATGTTTGCAATAGCATTGTTTATCGTAGTTGTATATGCAATTGCATCAGCATCTTCGCTCTCTGTTGCAGAGTCAAGCGCTCCTTGAGATTGGATACTAGCAGCAGATGCAAGTTCAAGTACACCGCCTGAGCCGGTGATTATATTGCTAGCTTTGTTGGCATAGCTTTGCTTATCTGCTAAAGTCGTGGCCGACTTTGCCAGATTGGCTTGAGCTAGAGCCTGTGAAACCTCAGTTTTTAGAGATGCAAGTGTAGCATCTAGTGCCGTTGTAGCGGCAAACGCCTGAGAATTACTTCCTAATATAGCTAATGTTATCGCTATAACAGGCAAAAAAGTCTTAATAAAAAACATATATTTCTTCATTTCGATTCTCCACACTATTTGTAGTTGAGAGACAGTTTGGACTGCTTATGCATGCCCTATTAGCTAATAAGTTATCACAAGCCAACGGTTTAGCCTAGGCTTCTGTATACCAAATTTCAATAAAGAAAAATTTTAAGTATATCTGAGGTTTATATATATAAAAATTTAAAGTATATAAACTGGAGTTATATTTAATACAAATCTATAATTTGAAAATTCATTTCAGGAGTAAATTCATGTTAGAACGTTTTAAAGTACCAATTAAAGACCAAGTTCGTGTCAATCACATTGATTTGAGAAAAACCGTTAAACAAATATTTCTAAGAATGGGTGAGACTAGTGAAGACGCAACTATTGCGTCTGAAGTATTGGTAGATTCGGATTTGAGGGGCGTAGAAAGTCATGGGGTTTCAAATATGTTGAAAGAATACATTAGTTATTATGATGATCATATAATTAAGCCAAGAGCTGATTGGAAAATTGTAAAAGAGTCCCCATCAACTGCTACTGTAGACGCTGATACTGGGTTAGCCGTGATTTTAGGTCCAAAAGCAATGAATATAGCTATAGAAAAGGCTAAAAAAGTAGGTATCGGTATGGTAACGATGAGAAATGCAGGACATTCTGGAGCTATAGGGCACCATGCTTTAATTGCTGCCAAGCAAGATATGTTAGGAATGTGTATGACTACCGGAGGACTGAGAGTTGTTCCAACTTTTTCCTCCGAACCTTTATTAGGAACAAATCCGATAGCAGTAGCTGCTCCAACAAATAGCAAGCCAACTTTTTTGTTTGATGCCGCAACATGTTCAGTTGCAGGGAATAAGGTTAGATTAGCTCAAAGGAGTGGTAAAAAGTTAATGCCTGGGTGGATTTCTGACGAAAATGGTGCTCCTATAATGGAAGAATATCAATTAGAAGACCATATTGATATTCCCCCATTGCTACCACTTGGAGGTACTAGGGAAATTGGGTCACACAAAGGATATGGTTTATCTTTAGTAGCTGAAATAATGTGTTCTCTGATGTCTGGAGGCATTCCTAGTATGCTAGAAGGACATGAAATTATAAGTAAGCATTTTTTTGCAGCTTATGATATATCTGCATTTACTGACATAGACGAATTTAAGAAAAATATGGATGATATGTTGGGCAAGTTGGTTGATTCTAAGCCGGCTCCTGGTTTTGAGCAAGTTTTGTATCCGGGTTTGCCAGAATACGAGGATGAAAATGATAGGTTGGCTAATGGGATTCCCTTGCATAAAGAGGTCGTTGAATTCATTCAACAAACAGCCTCGCGGTTAGAAATAGAGCCGTTATATTTGGATTAGGATAGTAGTAAATAAGTTAAGACTTAACAACAAAAATTAATTCTTTTCTCCTGAAATTATGGCTACAGAACCAAACGACAATGTTTGAGAAGTTATGTTAGTAAAACCGGATTTTTTCATCAAATGTTCAATCTGATCACATGTTATAAAACTGCTGACCGATTCAGGAAGATATTTGTAAGCACTTTTGTTACCAGCGAATATTAAACCAAATACAGGAACAACATTTTTAAAATAATAACTAAACAATTTTGTTAAGGGGGATTCCGATGAGTTTTTTACAATTTCCAGTATTGTTATTTTCCCTCCTTTGCAAAGGGTTTGGTTTATTTCGTTAAGCGCTTTATTGATGTCGATGAAATTTCTAATCCCGAAAGCTATTGTCACCAAATTAAAAGTAGATGGAGGGAAAGGCAGATTGTGTGAATCTGCGACTAGATAAGTCACTTTATCATTAAATCTATTTGATTTTTGCTGAGCTATCTTAATCATTTCTGGAGTAAAATCTAATCCAATTATTGAAGTGAATTTGGGTTTTTTAGATAAAAGAATAGCCATATCTCCTGTGCCAGTAGCTATATCTAAGGCTCTACCAGAAATATTATCTGTGCTGATAGAAATTGTTTTTTTTCTCCATATCCAATGTTGCCCCATACTTATTATTGTGTTTAGCAAATCGTATCTTTTTGCGATTGCTGAAAACATGTGGGAGACATACCGACTTCTGTCATTACCTTTTAATTGAGCCAAATTAATTCCTTGATAGTTATTAACAATTGTGACTGCGAATATAATTGATGCTTTTTGGGATATATTCTAGTAAGTCATTTGCCAATGATCCTTGATCCCCATATTTGCAATTAACATATTTACCAGCTTGGGCATGAACAAAAACGGCTAGTATTGAAGCGGATTGAATAGAAAGTCCTTGAGCTAAAAATCCAGCAATTATTCCGGCTAAAACATCTCCTGTACCAGCTGTAGCTAAAGATGGATTAGCAAATGGGCTAACAAAAATGGAACCTGTAGGTAGAGCTACGATGGTGTTAGATCCCTTTAGAACGATAATGGTTTGAGATTCGCTTGCAACTTTCAAGGCAATATTCATTTTGTCTGAATTTATTTTATCAATTGATAAATTAGTTAATCTAGAAAATTCTGCTAAGTGTGGAGTTAAAATTGTTTCTCGGGGTAAATTAGACCACCAAACTTTACCTCTTGTTTGATTCAAGATGTTAATCGCATCTGCATCTAATATTGTTGGCGGAAGTTGTTGCTTTTTTTCTAACATCTGTTGTAAGAAAAATTGAGTGTCAGGATCTGTTCCTAGCCCCGGCCCGATCAAAATAGATTTATATTTGGTGATGTTATTCAAAATCATTTCAATGTTATTATTCGTGTTGGTATTGCTTGAAAAATCTGATAAAGGCAAGTACGTGGGTATTGGAGTTAATGAAGATATGGATTTTTGGACGTCGCTTGTTACTGCGAGAGTGACTAATCCAACCCCGGATCTTGCAGCGGCTATTGCAGATAAATAGGGAGCACCTGAATAAAATTTCGATCCACCTATGATTAAGGTTTTACCAAATGTACCTTTGTGTGCATTTTTAGGTCTATCGGGAATGACATTTTTTGCCCAATGCTTATTGGTCAGATTGATTTTGGATTCTGGAATGATTTTTTTGGGAATTCCAATATCTAAAACCTCCACTTGGCCTGTTAATGTTGGTCCTTGATTCAAATAAAGTCCGAGCTTAGGATAACCCAGAGTTAATGTTAAATCAGTTTTTATACTCATAGCGTCAGCATCGCCTGTGTCGGCATTGAGCCCTGAAGGTATGTCAATAGATATGCTATAAAGGTGTTGGTTATTGGCATTTCGTATTAATTCAAATATTGATAACAATTTGCCTTGAATTGGTCTAGATAAGCCTGTGCCCATTATCCCATCTACGAGGACGGTAGATTTTGAAATTGCACATTTGAAATCTGTTAGTTCTGAATCACCAAATAAGCTTTTAATTTCCACTCCAAGATTCGAGAGAGTTGCTAATTTTGGATACGAACCTTTTCTGTTTGAACATAGATAAACTGTCACTTCCGCTCCCCACATTTTAAGATATTTAGCGGCAATTAACCCATCGCCTCCATTATTTCCAGAACCGACCAAAACAAAGATGTGATTAGGAGCTAAATTTCCAAGAAGCATTCTTATTTTTCTTGCTATGCCTAAACCCGCATGTTCCATCAATGTTTTTTGAGAGACACCGTGCTCAAATGCTTGATTTTCTATATTCGTCATTTGTTGTGAAGTGAGAATTTTCATGTTTCTTTATCTATTGTTCCTACTACAACGGCTATAGCAAATTCTCTAGAATGAGAAAGGGATACGCTTAAATTGCATATCTTATTTTTGGTAGCATGTAATTGAGCTTTTCCATGCAACAAAATTTGTGGAGCTTCGCCAGGGTTTCTGGTTACCTCAATATCTTTCCAGTTAACTGTCGTACCTGTACCTAGTGCTTTCATTACTGCTTCTTTAGCGGCGAACCGAGTAGAAAGTTGGTTAGTCCTATTATTGCAATAAATCAATTCTCTAGGTGTATATATTCTGTTCAAAAACCTAGATTTATATTGGTTGACTATCCTACCTATACGTTCAATTTCAATTACATCTACGCCAGTGACTAGCATGACAATTTGGGTAATACGCTGATTTTTTAAGTTTTTATATTATTTTTGACTCGTCGAGAATATTAGGTATCGTGTTTTCCCATCCGATAGCCATGACATGTATTCCATCACACATGTCTTGAATTTCTTTTATGATGTTGGCGGTAATTGAAATGCTCTCTTTTTTGATAGCATCTCTGTCGCTTAAATCAAGACTTTTAATGATATTCTCTGGTATAGATATCCCCGGCAGATAGGAGTTAAGGTAATTTGCCATTTTGGTGGATTTAAGAACAATTATCCCTGCGAGTATTGGAACATCAAATTTTTTGGCAGTTATCATAAATTTTTCCAAAGCATCAGGTTCGAATATTGCCTGCGTTTGGAAAAATTGAGCTCCACTTGAAACCTTTTCTTCCATTTTGACGAATTCAGTCTCTAGGTCTTTGGCGCCAGGATTTACTACAGCGCCTCGAAAGAATTCAGGATTACCTTCAAGAGCATTTTTGCCAAGGTCTTTTCCTGTCTGCATACTCTTCATTGCATCTAGAACTTGTGTGGAATTTAGGTCAAATACAGGTTTAGCTTCTGGGTGGTCGCCATGTTGTGGTGGGTCACCGCTCATTGTCAGAATATTCGTTATGCCTAGAGCACTAGCAGCAATTAAGTCTGCCTGTATTGCTATTCTATTTCTATCTCTACCTGTGATTTGCAATATTGGTTCAATGCCTCTATGTTTCAAAAAATGTGATACTGCAATCGGTGCCATTGTCATATTAGAACCTGCCGAATCTGTAATGTTAATGGCTACTACTCGATCCTTTAACATGTCTGCTTTTTTAAATAGTTTTTCTAAGTCAGTGCCTTTCGGAGGATTTAGTTCACAAGTTACGGTGAACTTTCCAGATTTTAAATTAGTTGAAAGTTTACTCAAATTTTAAGTTCTCCGATTAATTTCTAGATTTTTATATCGATTCATTATATTAATATTCTAATACAATAGAAAGAACATTTATTTGTGTTGAGTTGTTTAATATATTAGTAACGTATGTTTTGTTGAGAGGAAAATAATGTCTATTGTGCTTGATGGTAAAGCGATTGCAGATAAATTGACACAATCTGTAGCTGATGAAATAAATTCAATAAAAAAAGCTAATGCTAGATTTGCGCCGGGATTAGCTGCTGTTTTAGTTGGAGAAGACCCAGCATCTAAAGTGTATGTGAGAAACAAGAAAAAATCAGCAATAGGTATTGGAATGGAAGCCTTGGATTATTATCTTCCAGAATCAACTACCCAAAAAGAACTAGAAGAGTATGTCAGTAAATTAAGTGAAGATGTTTCTGTAGATGGGATATTGGTGCAATTACCACTACCCACACATATTGATCAAGAAAAAATAATTGATGCAATAAGCCCGGATAAAGATGTTGATGGATTGCATCCATATAATGTAGGACTTCTAGTTAAAGGGCAACCTAGATTTGTTCCTGCCACTCCAGCTGGTGTTCAGCATATATTGGTTGAGAGTGAAATAGAAGTTTCTGGAAAGCACGTAGTAATATGTGGAAGAAGTGAAATAGTTGGTAAACCTTTAGGGTTACTACTGATGCAACGTAATAAAGGCGCGAATGCGACTGTCACCGTGTGTCACAGCAGAACTGAAAATCTTCAAAATATTACTGCGCAAGCAGATATTCTTATTGCAGCGGTAGGACAACCAAATTTTATTAGGGCAGACATGGTAAAAAAAGGTGCTGTTGTAATTGATGTAGGTACAAATCGCGTACAGGATATGAGTCGCAAATCAGGATATAGGTTAGTAGGAGATGTAGATTTTGAAAATGTGAAAAATATTTCATCAGCAATAACACCGGTTCCTGGAGGAGTCGGTCCTATGACTATCGCTATGCTTTTAAAAAACACACTTGAATCCGCTAAAAGAAAAAATCTAGTTTTTGATAAGATTACTTAAACAGACCGCTTAATGAATATAGATCGCTTTGATTACTTTTTGCCTCCTAATTTGATAGCAAATGTGCCTGTTGAACCACGGCATTCTTCTAAACTAATGGTTTTAGACAGAATATCCAGGACACTTCAGCATTGTAAATTTTGGGATGTGAAAGAATACCTCAAACAAGATGACTTGTTGGTGTTTAACGATACAAGAGTGTTTAATGCTAGATTATATGGTTTTTTTTCAGGCGATTCTAAATCTAGATTAGAGATTTTGCTTGTCGAAAAGATTTCACCTATAGAATGGAAAATAATTTGCAAACCTGCAAAAAAATTTAAAATTGGCACAGAAATTGAATTAATGGGTCAAAAAGGATTGATCAAAGGCAGCGTTAATAAATTATATGAAGATGAATACAGAGGAATTAAATTTGATAAAGAATTGGATTTGCAATCAGATGGAGTGATACCACTTCCGCCTTACATAAAAAAACCGTTAGATGATGATGAAAAATATCAAACTGTTTATGCTCGAAATTTAGGTAGTATAGCTGCTCCGACAGCGGGACTACATTTTACTGACGAATTAATGGATGAAATCACAGATAAACGAGTAGAGCTAGTTTTCTTAACTCTCAATATC
Organism: uncultured Dehalococcoidia bacterium; assembly: GCA_964645865.1. Lineage (GTDB taxonomy): Bacteria > Chloroflexota > Dehalococcoidia > Lucifugimonadales > OSU-TB39 > OSU-TB39. The sequence goes on from CAZYCG010000002.1 coordinate 27,943, forward strand.
GGTCCTGGTACTTTTAAGCCGGTCAGAGTTAACCAATTAGATGAACATAAGATGCACCACGAAAAATTTCGAATTGATAACTCGGCGTTAAAAGCGATTTCCAATGCTAAGAATCAAGGCAGAAGAATTATATGTGTAGGAACGACAACTGTTAGGGTATTGGAACATTTAGCTATGTCGGAAGAATTAAAATCAGACAAAGAAAAGCCGAGCAATGGATTTTTAGAGGGACAGACAGATCTTTTTATATATCCCGGGTATAAATTTAAAATAGTAGATGGGTTAATCACGAATTTTCATCTGCCCCGTTCAACCCTGTTGATGCTAGTAAGTGCTTTTGCGGAACAATTTGGTGAAGTTAATAGTGGTACAAAACTTATAAAACAAAGTTATGAAAAAGCTGTTGAAATGGATTACAGATTTTACAGTTTTGGTGATGCAATGTTAATAATATGATTATTGACAATTTTTTATAGGAAGATATTAAATATATTTTTTGAATTGGCACATTTGTATAATACTTGAAATGTAAAAAGAGCGTTTGGAATTGATTTGTTGGTGTTATAATCGCATTGAATATAAATTCAGATTGGAGTTTTTATGACAATAAATAAAGAAGCGGCTTCAGTATATAAATCACTTGGAGTAAGACCGGCTATAACTGCTTCCGGGGCGACCACGATGTACGGTGGTAGCAAATTAAGACCAGAGGTCTATGATGTGATGAATAAAGCATCTAGCGTAATGGTTAACATTGATGAGCTTAACATTAAAGCAGGCAAAGCAATAGCTGATATGATTGGAGTGGAAGCTGCCATGATTACGTCGGGTTCAGGAGGGGGATTGATATTGCAAGCAGCAGCTTGTATAGCAGGTTCTGATCCAGCTAAGATGTCTAAACTTCCAGACACTGCCGGTATGAAAAACGAAATTATCATACACAAAAGCCACAGATTCGCTTATGATCAGCTTTATCGCGCGGCTGGTGCGAAGTTGATTGATATAGGAGACGCACTTAGGGTACATCCTTGGATGTTGGAAAATGCAATCAATGATAATACAGCTGCTGTGGCTTATCTTCATTGTAACTTTGTGTCAAGAAGAGCATTGCCGCTTGAAACTGTTGTTGAAATTGCACATTCTCACAATGTTCCTGTTATTGTGGATGCAGCTTCTACGTTGCCTCCTCGTTCAAATTTCACTAAGCATATTGAGCAAGGAGCTGATCTTGTTCAATTCAGTGGTGGTAAAGGTGTAAGAGGTCCGCAAGGCACAGGCATACTTATCGGTAAGAAGGAATTCGTTGATGCTGCATATGCGAATGCAGCACCACATCAATTTATTGGTAGAGGAATGAAAGTTGCTAAAGAAGAAATAATTGGTATCGTAGAGGCACTTCGGATTTTTTTGAACGAGGACGAAAATGAACAGATGGGAAAATATCAGAAAATGTGTGAAAAAGTGTTAGATGCTTTTGTAGAAGTACCGGGATTGAAAGTAGAGATTAAACATGACGAATTTGACTATTTGGTTCCGACCGTGGTTTTCACTTTTACTAACAAGTGGACAGGATTAAAAAGAGATGAAGTATTGCAAAGTATGGAAGATGAAAATCCTAGGATTTTCTTGTGGCAATTAGGTAATCCTGATGAGGTTGGTATTGAACCATTAAATCTGGATGAAGAAGAGCTAGATATAGTTATAGAGAAATTGAGAGAAAAATTAATTAATTAATTATATTCTCGATTTATTATTTGTACTAACCGCTTTTAATTTGATTCTAGTATGCTTATCACGCATGTACCGCCAGTGCCCCCTACATTATGAGCCAATCCGAGATTCAGCCGTTGTTTAGATAGTTGCCTTGCTCCTGCTTTATTGGAAAGTTGAGCCCATAATTCAACAAGTTGAGCAACGCCAGTTGCACCTACTGGATGTCCTTTGGCTTTTAATCCTCCAGATATGTTTACAGGTAAATTCCCTGATTTTTCAGTCTCACCTGCTAAAGTAGCTTGGCCTCCTTGTCCTTTGGGGAAAAACCCAATATCTTCTATTGCCATGATTTCAGCAGGTGTAAAACAGTCATGTACCTCAGCTAAATCAATGTCGCTGGGATTCAAGCCGGCCGAATTGAAGGCTTTAATCGATGCATCTCGACTAGAAGGAATTGATGTTATGTCGCTACCCCATGTATATAGAGGACCTGCACTTGCTTGTTCAGAGGCAAGTATATTAACGTAGGAATCGGTAAATTTAGAAGCAATTTCTTCATTTGCAATTATCAAGCATGCAGCACCATCAGTTATTGGTGCGCAGTCAAATAGGTGTAGTGGCGAACTTACTAAAGGATTTTGCTTTAAATCTGATAGAAATTGAAATTCGTCATCCCAAAGAACTTTATTATCAACAGTTTGATCTAATTTGGATGTCTTTTTTTCAATTATTTGTCGGATTGAAAGATTGATTTGGGCTTTTGGGTTTGTACTTGCATTATCATGGTTTTTAATTGCGACTTTCATTAAAGGTTTCCTAGTCATGCTATATTTTTCCATGTATGCACTAGCCATAACCGCGTAAAAAGCAGGAAATGTAAATGACCCCTGATCAACCTCGATGCTTACGTCAGCTGCTTTTGCTAGATAATCTTGCACTAAACTTAGTTTAGTATTAGCCATTTTTTCAACGCCAATGACAAGGGCTATTTTTGAAGTTCCAGCCTTTATCGAATTAACGGCTTGTCTAAACGCTAGTCCTCCACTCGCACATGCACCTTCAATTCTTGATGCAGGAAGAGGTGTTAAACCTAGCCAATCAGCAATGAGATGCCCAAGATGTGCTTGTCCTTCGAATGAATCATTAGTGAAGTTGCCAATAAACAGTTCATCAATTTCACTTGGGTCAAATCCTTTGTCTACAGAATTTACTGTTTCTGTAAAAGCTTGATATACCAAGTCTCTAGAATTTAAAGATTCAAATTGACCAAATTGTGAAACTGCGCCGCCTATTATTGCAACTCCGGTAGATTTTAAATGTTTTCTTGTATACATATGACTTTTCCTAGTATTCTTATTATATCAATCAAATTGGTTTCTAATCAGGTGGTAAAACCTCAATGGATACAGTCAAAAGTGTTCAATTTAATCAAACCGATGTTTTAATAGAATGGTCTGATGGTCATGAATGTACCAATATTGCACGCGATTTAAGGTTGAATTGCCAGTGTGCCGAATGTGTTGAAGAATGGAGTCATAAGAAGTTACTTGATCCAGTCTCGGTACCAAAGGATTTAATAGCTGAAGATTTCATGTATGTAGGAAATTACGCAATACAGTTTTTGTGGAGCGATGGCCACTATACAGGGATATATCCTTTTGATTTATTGGCAACATTATGCAATTGTCAGATAAAAAAAATTTTTTGATTATGAATTAAATGCTTTTCTTTTGTGTCTGGCTAGTATCCAATTAAGTTAAAAAAACTTATTAATCTATTAGAATGCTACTTGTTGAGTTTTATAAGCCAATATTTAGTTTGAAAATTAACTATATTAATTGTCATTTCAAACCACAATTACATTAATCAACATTAACGATAAAGAGGTATAGAATGAGAATAGGTATATTAGGTGTAGGCGCTATAGGAGGAGTTATTTCCGCTTATCTAGCTAGAGCTAAGTATGAGATAACACTGATTGATCTTTGGCCAGAAAATGTACAATGTATTAATGAAAAAGGTTTGAAGATTACATCTTTTGAAGAAGAGTTTATTGTTAAGCCCAAGGCTTTACATTTAGGAGAACTCTCGCGGACTCGCCCTCAATTCGACGTAGTGATTTTGTCGCTTAAATCTTATGATACAGCATGGGCCTCTAAGTTTATCGAGCCACATATTGCTCCAGGTGGATATGTGGTGTCTGCTCAAAATAGTATCAATGAAGATACCATTGCTAGTGTTCTTGGTTGGTCAAAAGTAATCGGATGCGTTCTAACCTTCGGTGCAGGTATGTATACAGCTGGTCACGTTGAAAGAACAAGTTCGATCGAAAGGCCAGCTTTCACAATTGGAGAACCTAGTGGATTAGCAACCAAAAGGTTAAAGCAATTGGCTGAAATTATGAGTTCATGTGGCATAACAAAAATAACCAACAATTTATGGGGTGAAAGATGGGCAAAACTAGCCACTAACTCTATGAGCAATGCTTTAGCAGGATTAACAGGACTAAAATCCGTAGAACTACGTCAAAATTCGGAAATTCGTACATTATCAATAGAAATAGCATCTGAATTGGTTAATGTTGGTAGCGCCCTTGGGGTAGAGATAGAAAAAATTGGTATGGTTCCTGCTAATTTGTTTCCTCAGGCGCTTGAAAACGATGAAATCAAGAAAAAAGTGGAGGGACTAATTATTGATGCTGGTAAAACTATCGGTACAGGTAGACCTTCTCTTGCACAGGATCTTTTAAAGGGTAGGTCTACAGAAGTTGATTACCTAAACGGTTATATAGTCAATAAAGGTAAACAGGTGAATATTCCTACCCCTGTAAATGAATCAATAGTTGAATTAACTCGAGAAATAGAGAAAGGTTTAATACAACCTTCTCTTTCAAATTTAAACTTAATAAAAAAAAGTATCGTTAATTGATTTGTTTTAAGTATATATTGTCGATGAGTCTTGTTTTTCCTACAAAAACTGCTATTGAAATAAGAGCGTCACAGTCTAACTCATCTAACTCTTCTAGATTAGAGGGGTCGGCAATACTGATATAATCCACTTTGGTGAATGGCACAGAATTAATCAATTCAGACATTGAGTTTTTAATGAACTTTGGCTTCTTGATTCCTTGTGAATACAGGTCGCTAGCAAGGGAAAGTGATTTATAGATGATTGTAGCCGAACCTCGTTCGGATTTTGAAAGATATATATTGCGGCTACTGATTGCTAGGCCATCTTGTTCGCGAACTGTGGGTACTTTCGATATTTTTGTTTTTATATTTAAATCCTTGACCATTTTTTCAACAACCAGGCATTGTTGAGCATCCTTTGCGCCAAAATATACATGATTTGGGTTTGTTATCAGTAATAATTTACATACAACAGTCGCCACGCCGTTGAAATGATCTGGCCTAGATTCTCCTTCCAATATATGGGATATCCGGCCTACATTTATCGAAGTAGAAAAGTTATCTGGATAAATTTCTTCTTTAGAAGGTAAAAAAACTATGTCTACTGGAAGGTCTCGCAGTTGCGCTAAGTCTGATTTAATTTTTCTTGGATAAGAATTAAGGTCTTCGTTTGGGCCGAATTGAAGCGGATTAACGAATATGCTAGTGATTATAGTGGAATCGGTTTTAGATGCTGCTGTGATTAATTCTTTGTGTCCACTATGTATTGCTCCCATTGTAGGCACTAGCCCTAGCGGGCGGGAACAATTTTCAAGATACTCTATGCATTCTTTGATTGTAGTAACAATTTTCATTAATTTGGTGTTTAATTGTTTATGGCATTTATTAAATCATCATAAACGTCTTTTGGAAGATTAAAACTTTCAACCGCAGTTGGAAATTTTTTATCGCGGACATCATCGCCGTAATTTTTTATAGCTTCTCCAATGATTGATGACAAATCAACATATTGTTTTGAATGTTTTGGTTGGAAATTAGAATCCATACCTAAAACATCGTTAATTACTTGTACTTGGCCGTCACAATATTCTCCTGAACCTATCCCTATTGTTGGTATATTTAATTTATTTGTGATAATTTGTGCAATTTCAGATGGGATGAGTTCTAATACCACAGCATATGCTCCAGAATCTTGTACGCTGATTGCATCTTCAATGAGGCGCTTGCCTTCGGCTAGTGATTTTCCCTGGATTTTGTATCCTCCAAGTTGGTTGAAAGATTGAGGAGTTAACCCGATATGTCCCATAACTGGGATTCCAATTTCAACCAGTGTTTTAATCGTTTTTGCCATGTGGCTGCCACCTTCGATTTTTACTGATTGAGCTCCAGATTGTTTCAATATTTGCCCTGCGTTAACGACCGCTGATTTTAAGTCGGTTTGAAAACTCATAAATGGCATATCAGCTACTATATGGGTTGTTTTTGTACCTCTTACTACAGCCGTAGCATGGTGGATGATTTGTTCGATTGTCACGGGAACTGTTGTTTTGTATCCTAAAACAACCTGGCCTAAACTATCTCCTACGAGGATTATTGGAATTCCTGATGATTCTACAATTCGAGCAGTAGTATAGTCGTAGGCAGTTATCATAGGGATAGAGATATTTTGATTTTTGAACTCTTGTAATTCGTTTATAGTGAGTCTCATTGCAGAACTCCTTAGAATTTTTTCAAATTTATTCTACTTTTCAATTCCTGGATATGCTTTATAGGCTTCTAATAAATTCTTGATATTAAAATGATTTTCCTCGCTGAGTCCGTTCATTTGAGCGTATGGAAGCCCAGCTAAAGCTAGTTCACAATATAAAGGTAAAAGGGTTGGGGAATATTGAAGCAAGGCTTCTAAGTGAGACTTGATTGTTCCAACATCCCCTCTCACATATGGACCAGCAATTCCTTGAGGGATTCCGGATGATTCTAAATTAACTGCTACTTGACTGATCATAGGGGTTAAAGCTTGGAGCGCAGTATCTGAATCTATATTCATGTGGCTCCATAAGTTAGCAGATATAGCTGCTAAACTAGCTAGTAAATTACCTAACATGACTCCTGATAAGTGGTATAGCGCTTTGTATTCTGATTGGATAAAAACGGGTATACCTTTTAGTTGTATAGCGACTTCATTCAGATAATTTCGAACCTCCCCCGTTCCTTCGATGCCAAAAGTAGTTCCAGGTAAACTCTTGACTCCATTTTCGATTGATGAAAAAGCTTGCATTGGGTGGAAAGAACCAACTGGAATATTTTTCGAGATTGCATTATTAAAAACATTAATGGTTTTTGCACCAGAGCAATGGATTAAAACGTTGTGTGGATTCGGCTCAAACGAGTTAGCTGTTGATTCAATACTATCATCAGGAGTTGTAATGAATAAAATTTCGCAATTAGAGGCAATATCTTTTATATTGTGATGAGTTTGGCAATTTGGTATTGCTACAGATAGATTAACTGCAGAGCTAATTGATTTACTATAAGCTCCTGTTACTTTGTAATCTGCTTTATGTAATGCAATCGCTAAAGAAGTTCCAACCTTTCCTGCCCCAATGAAACCTATGTGCGATTTTTTTGATAGCCCCATGCTTATTTTCCCAGATTTAATTATTTAATTAAAAACAAAAACCTTCCATTTACAGGAAGGTTTAAATGGGCCATATATGATATTAAAATTTGAATTACTTATGCAAAAGCAATATAATTTTGCAAACAAAATGCTCACCGTTCCTGTCGGATTAGTTGCGCAAAGTATAATAGCATCTAACATTTGCATTTACAATGCTTTCTAAATTGCTGTGGTGTTTTGTATTATATAAAAGTAATAAATAGTTAGCAGCACAATCGTTGATAGTATTATTAAATTAAAATGCTATATTCAAAATATGGCGATGGTTTCAAGGAGTATATAATTGGCCGAGTATGATTTTATAGTTATAGGAAGCGGTCCTGGAGGTTACGTTGCAGCTATAAGGGCAGCTCAATTAGGCATGAAAACTGCCATTGTTGAAAAATCGGATATTGGTGGCGTGTGCCTTAATTGGGGTTGTATCCCATCCAAAGCATTAATACGAAATGCGGAAATCATTAATTTGCTTGGAAGGGCTGATGAATTTGGAATAGAACTTTCTGGGATTAAATATGATTTTGGTAAGGCAATAGATCGCAGCAGAAAAGTAGTTACAAAGCTCACAAAAGGAGTCGAGTTTTTGCTGAAAAAAAACAAGGTAGATTGTTTTCAAGATGCAGCAATATTAGAGAGTCCAAACACAGTGAAATTAGTAAATAGCAATGAAAAACTTATTGGTAAAAATATAATCTTGGCCACGGGAGCCAGACCAAGGAACATACCGGGTTTAGATATAGATCACAAAACAATAATTACTAGTAGAGAGGCACTTGAAATTAAAGATGTACCTGATAGCGTTGTAATCATAGGAGGTGGGGCTGTTGGAGTAGAGTTTGGTTACGTTTATTCTCAATATGGAGCACAGGTTACTATTGTTGAATTAGAATCAAGAATAGTTCCAACGGAAGATGAAGAGATAAGTAGTTATTTACAGAAATCCCTTGAAAAACATGGTATTAAAGTTAAAACTAACACAAGATTTGAAAGTGTGAAGATTGAAAATGGTGAGGCGATTGTTTCTGTTAAAGCAAATGAACAAACCGAAACGATAAAGTCTGGTAGAGTATTGGTTGCAGTAGGAATGACGGGAAATGTTGAGGGATTAGGATTGGAATCTATTGGAATAGATATAAACAAAGGTTATATAAATGTTGATTCTAATATGGCTACGAATGTATCTGGAGTATATGCGATTGGCGACGTTACCGGTAAAATGTTGCTTGCCCATGTAGCATCTGCACAAGGAGTTTACGTGGTAGAGACCGTTGCTGGCCTTAGTCCGCCTGGGCTGGATTATGATTTAATGCCTAGAGCAATTTACTGTCATCCACAGGTTGCCAGCTTTGGATTGACTGAAAATCAAGCTCGCGAAAAAGGATATGAATTAAAGATCGGTAGATTTCCACTTTCTGCTTCAGGTAAAGCTATTGCAATGGGAGAAACAGAAGGCATGGTTAAAGTGGTGGCTGAGAAAGAAATAGGAGATATTTTAGGTGTACATATGATAGGTAGTGAAGTTACTGAACTCCTTGGGGAAATTGGTATGGCTCGTATGTTAGAAAGCACTACAGAAGAATTGGGTTGGCTCACTCACCCTCATCCAACCATATCAGAGGTTATCAAAGAAGCTGCTTTAGATGCTCAGGGTGGAGCTGTACATATTTAAGTCTATTTATAATAATCAAAAGGAAATGATTTGTTAGATAAATTTCAAGATCCGCAAGGCGATGCAGTAGAGATATTCAACGAGTACAAAGAAGAAATCCCTGCATTTTATAAAAACATGTTGCTTATCAGAAGGTTTGAGGAGCAATGTGGAAGATTATATATGGAACAAAAAATCAAAGGGTTTTTGCATCTGTATATAGGGGAAGAGGCTATAGCTACTGGTGCGATTTCTGGTTTGCGAGATGATGATTATATAATTACGCATTACAGAGATCATGGACATGCATTGGCGCGAGGATTAGATGTAGGAGCTGTTATGGCAGAATTAATGGGTAAAGCTACTGGATGTAGTGGTGGCAAAGGTGGATCTATGCATTTGTTTGATGTTTCAAAGGGATTTATGGGTGGTCATGCTATTGTTGGGGCCCACCTCCCAATAGCCGTTGGTTTAGCTTTCGCCATAAAACAGCAAAAAAGAGATAGTGTTGTATTATGTTTTTTTGGTGATGGGGCTGTTAACCAAGGTGAATTTCATGAAGCTATGAATTTATCTTCAGTCTGGAATCTCCCAGTACTTTTTGTTTTGGAAAATAATCTATATGGTATGGGATCACATGTTTCCAGAACGCATGCTGCAGGTTCAGACATGTATAAAATAGCAGAATCTTATAATATGGGAACGTTACAGGTTGATGGGATGGATGTAATAGAAGTAAGGCATCATGTAGATAAGGCACTTGAGCATCTAAGAAAAGGAGAGGGGCCGTTATTTTTAGAGGCTAAAACATATAGATTTAGAGGGCATTCAATGGCTGATCCATCTGCATATAGGGAGTCTAGTGAAGTTGTTCAGTGGCAAGAAAAAGACCCAATCGATAATTTAGCTAAATTAGCTATTCAATATGATATTTTTAAAGAATCTGATTTAGAAAAAATAGATAAGGAAATTCAGGAAACCGTAGATGATGCGATTGCTTTTGCTGATGAAAGTGATGAACCGGACATGGCTGACCTGCACAATAATATTTATGAAAACATTTAATTTGATTAGGTGGAATTATGTCTGAAATGAGATTGAGGGAGGCTTTATCGCTTGGGTTGACTGAAGCCTTGGATAATGATGAAAGGGTGGTTTTGTTGGGGGAAGATATTGGTAAATACCAAGGAAGTTATGCAGTAACTAGAGGATTCTTTGAAAAGTACGGAGAAGATAGAATAAAAGACACTCCTATATCAGAAGCGGGTATAGTTGGGTGTGGTATCGGGTCTGCAATGATTGGATTGCGTCCAATAGTGGAGATTATGACCATCAACTTTCTTTTGATGGCAATTGACCAGGTTGTTAATCACGCTGCTAAATTGCGTTATATGTCAAATGGCCAAATCTCAGTCCCATTGGTTATAAGAACGGTTACAGGCGGAGGAGCTCAATTGGCAGCTACTCATTCTCAATCTTTTGAAGGTTGGTTGGCTTCCGTACCTGGTTTGAAAGTGGTTGTGCCGTCTGATCCGTATGATGCCCTTGGTTTGCTAAGAACATCTATAGAAGATAATGATCCAGTTATTTTTGCAGAACATGCGTTACTTTATGGAGTAAATGGTGAAGTACCAGAAGAGTATTATTCTATACCTTTCGGCCAAGCGGCTGTAAAAAGATCTGGCACCGATGTTACGTTGGTTGGTTACTCTAAAATGGTTCATGAATGCCTTGAAGCAGCAAAAAAATTTGAAACCATGGGTGTTTCTGCAGAAGTGATTGATCTTCGAACTCTTAGGCCGCTCGACACAAATACTGTGTTTGAATCTGTTAAGAAAACAAACAGAATTATCATTGTAGAAGAATGTTGGCAAACAGGCGGATTTTCGGGTGAATTAGTAAGTAAAGTGCAGGAAGAATGCTTCGATTATTTAGATGGTCCTGTAGGAAGGGTTTCAGGTTTAGATGTTCCTGCTCCCTACAATGGGACATTGGAAGCTGCAACGATACCAGATTCAGATAAAATAATTGATGCAGTTCGAAGATTGTATGGAATATAAGATATTGATAAGATATTAACTAAATATTTTTAGAGAGGTGAGTTCTGGCAACTCCATTGAAAATGCCCCAAATGGGGTACGACATGCAAGAAGGTACTTTGGTTAGGTGGCTTAAATCAGAAGGCGATACAGTTGCCTTAGGAGAACTGATAGCCGAAGTAGAAACTGATAAGGCTGTTGTGGAAATAGAAGCTACGGCTGCTGGAACAGTGTTGAAACTTTTAGTTGATGAAGGGACTAGTGTTCCTGTAGGAGAAGCGATAGCAGTTATTGGAGAACAGGGAGAAGATATAGGGGTTGTACAAGCTGATATCGAAGAAAAACCGGATTATAAAGATGAAGTTGAGGTTGACGATGTGAGTTTGAATATTAATCAAGATATCAAAGATGAGGAAATTGCTACTGTACCTACAGGAGAGATAAAAGCTTCTCCTATAGCTCGTAAAATAGCCTCAGAACAAAATATAGACCTTGCATTAGTTATAGGCACAGGTCCTGGTGGGAGAATTACTAAAAATGATGTTATAAAAGCCGGATCAAAAGTTGTCGATAATAGTCAACCTGTACAGGCAACATCCGCTGATATTGTTCAATCGGAAACTAAGACTGATTCTCCTCAAATAGTAGATCAAAAATTTGTCCCATTAAATAAAATGAGAAGCCAAATAGCTCGCGTAACCGTTGCAAGTAAAACAAACGCACCTCATTTCTATGTTTCAGTAGAAGTTGAAATGACTAAATTGATGAATGTTAGGTCTCAAATTAATGAGACTTTGCAAGACCAAGGTGTAAAAGTTAGTGTAAATGACTTTGTTGTTAGGGCAGCTATTGAAACATTGAAGAAATTTCCTAAATTTAATGCATCTTTTATCAATGAAGGGATACAGTTTAATGATGAAATAAATATAGGCATTGCCATAGCAACTGAAGACGGATTAATAGTCCCTGCAGTAACTGATTGTAAAAATAAATCAATTGTTGAATTAGCACAATCAACTAAGGATTTGATAGCGAGATCTCAGAGCGGTAAATTGAAGCCTGATGAATATACAGGGGCGACTTTTAGTATTAGCAACCTAGGTATGTTTGATGTTGATAATTTTGTTGCAATAATTCTCCCTCCTCAAGCTGCTATGATGGCAGTAGGGTCTGTAAAACCAAGGCCGGTAGTAAAAAATGGTGAGATAGCTATTGAGCAAACAATGAATGTAACTTTGTCTTCTGATCACCGAGTTGTTGATGGAGCAGAAGGTGCAAAGTTTGTTGGTGAACTAAAAAAAGTTTTAGAATCGCCTTTGCTGCTTATCCTGTAGTAATTGTTCGGATATTAATATCAGATTAATTGTTGTTTTCTAGGATTATCAGTAATTTGCCATTTGAAACTGATATTTCAGCATGATTATCCAATACGATATTACTAATTCCTCTAGTTGCGCCTATATTTAAATTTTCTCCAAGCAAATTGTATTTTAAACCGATAGTTTTAATGTTTTTAACCTGATTTGTTAAAGGTATCAAAGAAAGTATTGCGCCTTTGCAGTTATCTAAGATGTGAGATGACCTGGAATTTATTAGAGAGATTTCAATGTTTTTTTCGATTAAACGAACATCTTTATTGACAAGTAACTCTGAAGCCAATAGTAATATGTTTCCAATTCGATGGTCAAACCTTGAATCACCGAACACTCCGGCAAGTATATGAATTGTTTCAGCTCCTAGGTTTATAGCTTCCTCTATTGCCAATTGACCATCTGTTTTGTTCTTTTCTTCTGGGTATCTTTTAATTTCCCATCCAAGTTTATGGGCAGTATCCAAATCTTTGTTTGAGATGGAATCAAAGTCGCCAATGCAAATGTTAGGGATAACATTTAATTTTATGCAATGGGAAACACCACTATCTGCGGCTATTATAATATCGCAGGATTTAAAAACATCTTTAATCCAAGGTTCGATTATTAATGCTCCACCTAAAACAACAATTGCTTTTTTGGGAGTGTTTTTTACCATGCTGATGGTGCCTCCTTAAGCTTCTGTAATGATACAAAGATGCTAGATATCTACTTGGTTAAATTAAAAATAGTATTATAATTTATAATAATCTTAATTTCATTTTTAACATAGTAACCGAAATTCAGATATTAATAGCTAAAAAACATTTGTAAGTGAGTAGCAATTGATTGTTTCATACAAAAATGAGTTGGGAAATAATAGGATTATTGGGACACTGTGTTCGAAATGTGAAACTAAATTTTTACCTCCTAGGCCAATGTGTGCTACTTGTAATAACGATAATTTAAAGAATATTGAATTTGGCGGTGCTGGAGTGATCATTGGTTTTACAGAAGTTGCAGTAGTTCCTTCGACAATGTCCAAAGCAGGATTTGGAGCTGATAATCCATATTGGACATGTATTATATCTCTTGAAGAAGGAGTTAACATTCCAGCAGTACTTGATTTGACGGATTGTCATAATTCAAAAAAACCATTTATTGGAATGGATGTAAGAATAGAATTTGGTTGTAAAGACGAAATTTATTTTAAGCCTTTGTGAATATTTTTAACTCATTATCAAAAACGTAGAGGATATTATGGTGAATCTGAAAAACGAAAACATTGACATTGCAATAACATGTTCAGATATTGTTAAAACAAGATATTTCTTTGAAAAAATATTGGGATTGGATTTAGTGACAGAATTCAAAGTGGATGAGTCTACGGCAAATAATTTGGGATTATCACCATTAGGTTTCACCCAAACAAGATTTGCTATAGGTAGCACAAAGATTAAACTTTTAGAATTTGACTCTGCCGATATAAATAAGGTGAACCATCATGTAGGAATAACCCAAGGGGTGAGATGGATTACACTATATGTCGATGATATATGTCAGACATATAGAATATTGAAATCGGAAGGATATGATTTTCTTGGAGATGTTCCTGCTGAACCAAAGGGGGCGTTAGTGCTTAAAGGCCCTGAAGGCATACTTATAGAATTTATTGGAAGCTGACTCAAAATTCAGCATAAATTATTTGGATTCTAAACGAGCGAATATACTTATAGAAGTGGTATACAAATTTAAAACATCAATTATTTTAATTGCGATAGCCGTAATGATTCCTTCTGTCGCAGCGTGTAGCCCAGATCATAGTAATCAGAATTTAAAAACAGAAATAATTGAGGATGATGAGAAATTATCTGAGTCTGAATTCGCTAATATTGAAATCAGTTTGTTTTCAGGAGACCAGATAAAACTCGCTGATTTAAAAGGCAAAGTGATATTATTAAACTTTTGGGCTTCTTGGTGTCCTCCTTGCAGATGGGAAATGCCGTATTTCGAAAAAGCCTGGAAAGAATATAAAAATCAGGATGTTGTATTTATTGGTATATCCCAAGATTTAGACGTAAGCGACGCTAAAAAATTTGCTGAAAGTACTGGGGTCACCTATTATTTAGGATTGGATCCTGGAAATAGAATGTCGATTGAGTTGGATATCATAGAGTTGCCGACGACAATCATATTGGACAAAGATGGAAAAATGACAAGAAGATTTTCAAAATCTATTGGTGAAACATTGTTAAATCGGATATTAAATCAAGTAATTAGAGAGCAAGATAATGAATAGAAATGATCAAAGGTCACAAGATGAGTTAAGACCAGTAGAGATTACGCTTGGAATTCAAAGTTATGCAGAAGGATCTGTTTTGATCAAAGCTGGAGACACGCATGTAATATGTTCTGCATCTATTGAAGAGAGCGTGCCTAATTTTCTTAAGGATCAAAACAAAGGATGGATCACTGCTGAATACAATATGTTGCCTCGCGCGACCCTTACACGAACTAGACGAGAAAATATTAAAAAAGGTAGAACGCATGAGATACAAAGGCTGATTGGCAGATGTCTTAGAACCTCTGTGGACCTAAATTCCATTGGAGAAAGATCAATATTAATTGATTGCGATGTCGTCCAGGCTGACGGTGGTACGAGAACCGCTTCGATAACTGGAAGTTACGTTGCTCTATATTTAGCGGTCCTAAGTTTAGTTGAAGAGAATAAAATTGAAAAAATGCCAGCCATTAATCAACTTGCAGCAGTTAGTGTTGGAATACTTAAACAACAAGTGCTTTTAGATTTATGTTATGAAGAAGATTCTGAAGCAGATGCAGATTTCAATATCGTTATGAATAACAATGGTGATTTCATAGAGGTCCAAGGCACAGCTGAACAAAAGCCTTATTCAAAGGAATTATTGGATGAAGTGCTAAGTGTTGGATCTAACGGAATAAAACAACTTTTTGATAAGCAAAACGAAGCTATATCTTATATGACTCAAATCAAAAATTGAATTTTCATATGATTCAACGGAATTGAACTTTTTGCATGATGTATATATAATTACAGTTTGGATTAAATTATGGCTAAAAGAACTTACCAACCTAAAAAACGAAGAAGAATGAGAGTTCACGGTTTCATGTCTCGCATGGCAACAAAGAACGGTAGAAATGTTCTTAAGAGAAGAATGTCTAGAGGCAGATATAAATTAACTGTATAGTGTGAATACAATTCGTTATAGTTCAATCACCAAACCTGAAGATTTTGCTACAACACGTCGAAATGGTTTAGTGTTTAAAAATCAATTCGTAGTTATTTTTATTAATAAAAATAACTCGCAAGTGACGCAAATTGGTATGTCTGTGAGTAAAAGAATTGGAAATGCAGTTAATAGAAATAAAGTGAAGCGTAGATTGAGATCGATTTCATCTTTGATGGATATTGTAGCTGGAGTAGATATATTAATAGTTGCAAGATTGAAAGCGTCTATAGCTACTTATCGAGAATTGAGCGATTCTATTTTAAATTTGATGAAGAAAGCTAGTATTCTAGAAAATATTTGATAATCGATTATTAGAAGGATTGTATACGGTGAATAAAGTTGTATTGGGATTTATCCGCTTCTACCAAAGGCTACTTTCTCCCTATTTACCTAGTCTGTGTCGGTATACACCTACTTGTTCAGAATATGCGATTCAATCTTTTGAAAAACATGGTTTTTTAATTGCTATTTGGCTTACGATTAAAAGGCTTGCTAGGTGCAATCCTTTTGGCAGTAGTGGTTTAGATCCAGTACCATAAAATTAGATTTTAATATGGAAAAATTTTATTTGAACAGAAATATGAATTTTGTATATCTCAAAGAACGAATATCTATTTATTTGATAGTAGTATTTGCTGCTTTTTTTGTCGCCACTTCTTTATCTTGTGTGGGTAGTAGCGCACCAATTGGATTACCTGCAGGGGTAATTGTTGGTGAAAACTTATACATAGGTACAATGGATAAAGATATTAGGTCTTTGCGCTTAGATACCGGAGAGTTGGTATGGGTTCATAGTTTTGACAATGATGAAGATCGTAATATAGCGTTTTATGGCGATCCCGTTATCAATAGAGATTGCAAAGATTGTACTAGTGGCTCAATATATTTCACTAGTTATAATGGGAGCATTTACATTGTTAAACTTGAAAATATTAGTGGTCAAATAAGTCCCAAATTAGATTCAAGTATAAGGATTGGTACCGGCGAACCCATTGTTGGTGGATCAGCACTAATTGAAGAAAACTTAATTGTACCTTCGTCAGATGGTCAATTGTACTCCTATAATTTAGATCAATTCACTAAGTTGTGGGAATTTTCAACATCTAATAAAATTTGGACCACTCCTGTTTTAAAGGATACGATAGTTTATTTTGGCTCATTAGATCAAAATTTATATGCATTAGATACTGTAGATGGTAGTTTGATTTGGGATGAACCTTTTAAAACCGATGCTGCAATAGTATCGAAGCCTTTAATATTGGATCAAACTGTATATATAGGGTCTTTTGATGGAATCTTTTATGGGATTGATGTTGAAACAGGATTGGAAAAAGCAAGGTTTTCAGAAGCAGGAGGGTGGTATTGGGGAGGTGCCATTACAGATGGAGAAACAATATTTGTTGGTTCTTTGAATGGGAATATTTATGCGCTAAACAAAATTGACTTAACTCTTAAGTGGAACATAGATGTTCAAAGCTCCATTGTTGGGTCTCCTGTAATCTTAAATGAAAAATTGGTGTTTTCTTCTACTGATGGGAGGTTGCGAACAGTAAACTTATCAGATGGTCAGAATATGAGGCAATGTAAATTAGACATAAAACTTAAATCTAATTTAGTTTCAAATGGGAAAATGGTTTTTATTAGTGGTGAAGATCATTCTATTAGAGGGATTATTGTTAATGCTAATGGGAATCTAAATGAAGAATGGGTTCATTATACAAATAAGGAAGATCCTGTTCCAAGAGAATTCGACCGTTCTTGTTGATTTTAGCGTCATGATTAGTGTGGCATTGTTGAAATTAGATAAATATAAACCATGTAGGAAATAAAGATGGAATTATTAGGGATAATTTGGGAATCGGTAATAACCAAGCCTATGATAAATAGCTTGGTTTTATTGTACTCGATATTTTTTAATAATTTTGGGATAAGCATAATTGTTTTTACCGGTTTAATAAGGTTAATTTTATTTCCTTTGACCTTGAAACAGAGTCGGCAAATGAAGGCGATGTCTGACCTAGCGCCAAAGATGAAAATGATACAGGCAAAATACGAAGACAAAGCTAAGCAACAGCAAGAAATCATGAAAATGTACCGTGAAAGAGGAATGAGTCCTTTAGGTTGTTTAGGCCCAATGATAGTTCAAATGCCAATATTTTTCGGTTTATTTTGGTCATTGAGGGCGACTTTAATATCCACCCCTGAAAGATTAAGTGAATTGTCTGAAAAACTGTATTCATGGTTGCCACAAGTACATTCGGCAATACCAATCAATAGTGAATTTTTGTGGATGGATTTAGGGGAGTATTCGAGAAACTCGCCATATCCGTATCTTTTACCAATTTTGGTTGGAGTTTCAACTTGGATGATGCAAAAAATGAGTAGTAGTGTTGCAACCACTCCTCAACAAGAATCAACCAATAGATTAATGCTTTGGATGATGCCAGCAATGTTTGGATTCTTCACTTTAAATTTTGAGAATGGACTTGCATTATATTGGATTATGTCTAATTTGATTGGTATATTGATACAAGGCTTTATTACTGGATGGGATCCTTTATTCAAGCTATTAAATATTAGAAAAAATCAAATTGACGATAATGATGAAAAAATTATTGTCAATAAGGAGGAGATATCAAATGAGGAGGATAGAGACCTCGGGGAAGACAGTAGAAGAAGCGATAGAAATAGGACTAAACGAACTCGACGTAAATCGAGCAGAAGTAGAAATAGAGGTCGTTAGTAAAGGTAAAACAGGTATTCTTGGAATTCGTAGTGAATCTGCAAAAGTAATACTTACTATTGTGGAAAAACCGACCGACTTAGTGAAAGTAGCGACTGATACACTTCAAAAGTTAATAGCGCGAATGGACGTTTCCGTTTTTGTTAACTTAATGAACGTACATAATGAAGAAATTGGCGGACCTTCGTTTGAAATTGATGGAGAAGATGCTGGTTTGCTCATTGGTAGAAAAGGTCAAACTATGCGATCACTTCAATTTATTGCTGCAATGATTTCTAGCAATAAATTAGAAGATCATGTACGTATAGATTTAGATGTTGCTGGATACAAAAGTAGGAGATACGATTCATTGGCAAATCTTGCATATAAAGTAGCGGGACAAGTTGTAGATACTGGCAGTTCAATTACTTTAGAACCAATGCCTGCTAATGAACGTCGAATAATTCATGTCACATTAGCCGATGATGAAAGAGTATCCTCTGTAAGTTCAGGGAGAGGGGATTCTCGTAAGGTAACAATTAACCCATCTGAATAAATAAATATTTATGGCGAATACTAAATCTCCAGAAATATTACTTATCGGCCATATGACTCTTGATGAAGATGCTTATGGAGTACATTTAGGTGGTAGTGTGTTCTTCGCCTCACAGCTGTTAAGAATTTTGAACCATAAAGCGAATATTGTGACGAGTTATAATCCAAACACGTTTACACCGATATTAGGCGGCGATTTCAATATTAATGTAATTAAATCTAATTCAACAACTACATTTGTAAATTACTATAGGTCAGGAAAAAGAGAACAGTTAATAAAATGTATTGCTTCTCCTATTGAAGAAAAAGATATTCCAAAAAAATTTCTAAATGCAGATCTTGTATTTGCGGCACCAGTTATCAATGAAATAGATCTGGACGTTATATCACTTTTTGAAACAAATTTCGTAGTTGCAAATCTACAAGGATGGCTACGTAAGGTTGATAAAACCGGTTTGGTTGATAAAAAGGTAATCGATTTGGAGCAGATATTGAGTTATGTAGATATTGCCATTATTTCGCATGAGGATATTAATGACTGGACGGTGTTGGAGATTTGGAAGGACAAAGTCGATGTTTTAGTTGTAACTATAGGTTCAGGTGGCTGCAAGTTTAATGTAGATGATAAATGGTATCATGTACCTGCGATAAAAGCTGTTGAATTAGATGCGGTAGGCGCAGGTGATATATTTGCAACTGCCTACATGGTGAAATATTTTCAAACCTTCGATTGTTTTCAGTCTGCGACTTTCGCTAATTATGTTGCGGGTGTTTCAATCGAAGGTGAAAGAACAACAAGATTAACGGAAAGCTTATTACATGACATGCAAAATGAGTTAGGGATTGATGTGTAAAATAAGCCAGACCACCGGGTTTATGGTATTTGATCGAAGCCGGTATACTTTCTTAAAGGTTCTGGTATATTTATTGTGCCGTCACTTTGTTGATTCTGTTCCAATATAGCTATTAGGACTCTTGGTATAGCTAATCCAGATCCATTAAGAGTATTCACAAATCTAGCTTTATCTTTGGCATCTTTTCTGAACTTGATGTTCGTTCTTCTTGCTTGGAAATCACCGCAATTAGAGCACGAACTTACTTCTA
The DNA here is from genome assembly GCA_964645865.1 of uncultured Dehalococcoidia bacterium. Lineage (GTDB taxonomy): Bacteria > Chloroflexota > Dehalococcoidia > Lucifugimonadales > OSU-TB39 > OSU-TB39. Next base: position 47,928 of record CAZYCG010000002.1, read on the forward strand.
GCCATTCTTTTGAGCCTGGAGACCAGACTTCTAAATCATATGTTTTTTGTGATGCGAAACCTAAATCTCCAGTACATAATTCAATAATCCGGTAGTGAAAATTAAACGCTTTACATACACTTTCTGCATTTTCAAGCAAAGACTTTAATTCTTCGTCAGATGTTTCGGGTGTACATATTTTGTACATCTCAACTTTTTCAAATTGGTGTACCCTTTTTATGCCTCGGGTGTCTCTTCCTGCTGAAGCTTTTTCTCTCCTGAAACATGGGGTGTGCGCAATATATTTTAGTGGCAGATTCTCAGCGTCAATTATCTCATCTTGGTGAATGCTTGTTAGGGGAACTTCCGCGGTTGGTACTAACCACAAATCATCTTCTTCATCGTGATACATGTTGTCAGAAAATTTTGGTAGTTGGCCACTGTTGATAGCGGCGGTTTTTTTTACTAAATTGGGTAGATACGCTTCAGTATAATCGGATTCGTTTATATGGTGATCTAGCATCCATTGAATTAGAGCTCTTTGTAAGGTTGCACCTTTTCCTTTCAAAACATAGAACCTTGAACCTGATAAATTAACTCCTGCCTTGAAATCTATAATTCCTAAATCAGCACCTAATTCCCAATGAGGTTTAGTTTCAAATTCATATGTTTCCGGATTTCCAACAGTATTAATGACTTTGTTGCCAGATTCATCTAGTCCGTAAGGTACGGATTCTTCTGGTAGATTTGGTATGTTCAAAAGGAGTTCGTTGAGATTGAATTCTATATCTTTCACCTCAAGTTCTAATTGCTTAATTTCGGTTCCTACATTACGCATATCCTCGATTATTTCAGTTGGTTTGTTTTTCAACACCGATAATTCTTTGCTTATTTGATTTCTTTTAGCCCTAAGATTATCAGTTTTATGTATAAGACTTCTTTTATTCAAATCCATAGATAAAATATCGTCAATTGGAGATTTGTCGCCACGCCTAGCTAAATCTGCTTTGACTTTTTCGGGGTTATTTCGAATTGTTTCGATATTTATCAAAATTACTTCCTTTAGACCAAGAAATAAATCTATATTTAAATTAGCACAATCATTATACTCTTTGCAGTATAAAGGCATATGATCAATAATCCAATTTAATCAAATTACCCTTGGTTTTGAATAAATATATATCCGAAGATTATTTTTTATTGTTAGGCTATTCGAATCTGCAATCATTAGGTAAAAATAAAAAGTATGATAATTGATTTTCACACCCATATTTTTTCACCAGAAGTTAAAAATAATAGGAGCTGCTTTTTAAGGAAAGATAGTTCCTTTGAAACCTTATACTCTAGAGCTGATTCAAAAATTATTACTGCCGATGATTTAATTAATGTAATGGATGAAAAAATGATTAATTGTTCGGTGGTAATGGGTATAGGTTGGAACGAATTAGATTCTGCAAAAGCATCCAACGATTACATTATTGAATCATGTCAAAAATATAAAGATAGGTTGATAGGATTGGGGTCAGTAAATCCTGTATTAGGTGATGATGCCCTCAATGAATTAAATAGGTGTTTAGATAGTGGTCTCGTTGGGATGGGAGAAATTCATCCTGATTTGCAACAATTTAATTTGGATGACTTCAATGTTATGAATCAATTTATGACTGAATTAAAACTTAAGAATGGATTGTTGCTCACGCATTCATCAGAACCGGTAGGACATGTATATACAGGGAAAGGTTTTACAACTCCTGATAAAATATGGAGGTTTCTGAACATGTTTCCTGACTCAAATGTGGTTTTAGCCCATTGGGGAGGTGGATTGCCTTTTTATTCGCTAATGCCCGAAGTAAGTGAAGCGATTTCAAATTTTTATTTTGATACTGCTGCTTCTCCTTATCTTTATAGCAAATCTATCTTTGATATTGCCAATCAGTTAATAGGACCAGAGAGAATATTATTTGGGTCAGATTATCCTTTGATATCGCAAAGTCGAATTATAAATCAAATTAAAGATTCACGTTTGCTGGCTGAAGAACAGCAAAAAATATTTTCTGATAATGCGATACGGCTATTAGCAAAATTGAAAGGTGGAGATGATACCCGAATTTATGAATTTCAATGAAAAACAAAAGATTGTTCAATGATTCAGAGACGTATCACCGTTTGTTTGTAGCATTAAAAATCCCAAATAATGTATTGCAACGGATAGAATCAATAAATCAATACATAGATGATCGATTCGTGAAAAAAGTTAAATCCAGAAGTTTTCATTTAACGTTGCATTTTTGCGGGGAAACAAAAATATGGCAAGCAAAAATTCTACATTCTGAACTAATCAATAATTTAGGTCGGTTGTCTCCTTTAAAATTGAAATTAGGTGTGATTGGTTCTTTCCCAAAACCAAGTAATGCCAAAATCATTTGGTTGGGATTAAATGGTAATTTGCCAGAATTAAATTATATTCAATCCCAAATTAGTAAATCTGCCATTGAATTAGGTTTGGGAATTAATCCTCCGAAATTTATGCCTCATATTACTCTTGCAAGAATAAAAAATGGCCATAAACTAAAGCAGAATGAGGTTTTATTGAAAGATATTGGGATCGTTGAAAAATCAATTTTGGATTTTCCTGAATTTGAAATCAAATCAATTTCGATCATCAATAGTGTTCATTCAAAAAATGGGTACCAATATAGTGAAATTGGTTCAATATATTTAGAAAACCAAACTTGTTGATCGAATTATGGGAGTGATATAATTTATTTACTAAATGTGAGGTTAGAGGAGAGTTAAAGTGGCGAACGAAAATTTCCCTATATGTAGAAAGTGTGAGTCAGGTAATTTATTGCCTTTGTCTGATTTTGGAGGACAAGGTGCGTCAATTAAATATAAAGCATGGGTTTGTAGCAATGCGCCCGATTGTGGATTCAATATAAAAATTCGTAACGGAGATGTGTACATAAATGAGCCTATAGCTAGTGGTGCTGGTTATTCCCCTAGAGTTAGGTCATAAACCTTCATATAAAATCGTGTTGAGATTTTTGACGGCAATTGCGTCATTATCGGTTATTTATAAATATGGTTGTTCGAACTAGACTGATTTTAGATGTTCAATCATTCAATTTAGAAATTGGATTTAATTGGTTATGTTTAAGATAATTCGATCAGATTGGTTTAACCAATTTAAAGGAATTCTTAGTAACAATGATATAGACCAAAGATTGTGGGATGAACTAGAAGAACTCCTGATAATATCTGATATTGGATTACACTCTACTGAAATGATATTAGATAATTTCAAGACAGTACTCAGGTCTAATAAAAGTAACGCTTCATTAGAAGATGTAATTGGTTTATTGAAAAATGAATTGGTTGATTTGCTCCATTATCATGGAGGAAATCAGGAAATACCTTCGCATCACGATTCAGTTGTTTTAATGATGATAGGAGTTAATGGCGTTGGGAAAACCACATCTATAGCAAAATTAGCTCATTTTTATAAAACTAGGGGCAATTCAGTAATGTTGGGAGCATCAGATACTTTCAGGGCGGCTGCTAAGGAACAACTTACAACTTGGGCTCAAAGAATAGAAGTTCCTATAGTGACGGGACAAATGAATGCTGATCCGGCATCTGTAGCCTATGATTCAGTTAATTCAGCTGTGAAAAGAAAGATTGATGTAGCGATAATAGATACAGCAGGAAGAATGCATACCTCTTCAAACTTAATGGATGAATTGATTAAAATCAAAAGAGTGATAGCAAAAGTAGTACCTGAAAATTGTATATTTCCAATACTGACTTTAGACGCCACTTTAGGCCAAAACACTTTTTTGCAAGCCAAAGAATTTTCAAATGCGTTAGATTGCAAAGGTGTGTTTTTATCAAAATTAGACGGCACTGCTAAAGGTGGCATAGTTTTTCCAATAGTAATGGATTTGCAGTTACCCATTTTGTGGGTTGGGACTGGAGAAAAATTTGTTGATTGTGATGTTTTTGAGGCCAAAAACTTTGTTGATGCGATGTTCGCCTAAAATGCGAAGCTGATTGAAAACTTTGATTTGTGTATTATTAACATATGAAATTTGAGTTAGTTATTATTGAAATATTTGGTTGTCAAATATGTTGGACGCAGTAATCTGGTTCATTGTAATTGAGATAATTGGATTAGCATCATTTCCATTTTGCTATTATCTTTTTCCTTTTTTGAAAGATCGCGGGTATTGTATAAGTAAACCTATAGGTATCTTAATATTAGGATATTTTGTATGGCTGCTAAGTGTATTGGATTTGTTGCCAAGTATCCAGCCTACGATTATTGGTTTGGCAATTGTGTTCATAGGGTTAAGCTTTTTCATTAGTTATAAAAAGCGGATGGAACTGAAGCTATTCATCACCGAAAATGTGAAGCTTTTGATAGTTACTGAAGCAATATTCATATTTTTTCTTTTATTTTGGGTTATTTACAAAACATACGATCCAAGCATAAATCATACTGAGCAGCCAATGGACTTTGGGTTTTTTAATGCCTCGATCAGGTCTGTTTATGGACATCCTCAAGATCCATGGTTGTCAGGTAATAGCATCGATTATTATTACTTTGGATATTGGATATTAGGTGTTATTACTGAGATGACTGGAATGGCTACAGCGGTTTCATATAATTTGTCTATATCTTTGATAGCAGCTTTATCCGCTTCTTCTATTTTCGGATTGGGCGTGAATTTAGTTTCTTTTAATTCGAACAAGTCTTCAAGTCCGTATATTGCTGGAGCAGCCGGAGTGTTTTTATTGATGATGATAGGGAACTTGCAGGTAGTTTTGGAATTCTTAAGGTTTAATTTGATAGGATCCAATGAATTCTGGAATTGGGTTTCAATTCAAGGATTGGTTACTCTACCAGAAACTGCAGGTAATCTATGGCGGCCAACTGAACATTGGTGGTGGTGGCATGCGACTAGAGTGATTAATACAGTTCAAGATGGCGTTACAATTGATTATGTTATCCACGAATTTCCGTTTTTTAGCTTTATGCTGGGCGATTTACATCCACATATGGTCTCAATACCATTTTTATTAACCTTTATCGTTTTCTGTTGGAATTATTTTAGAACTGTTATTACTGGTATAAACAGTTTGACTTTCATTTCTAATTTATTACTGGGCGCATTTTTATTTGGCTCAATATCGTTTATAAACATGTGGGAATTACCGGTAATGTTCTCAATATTTACAATGATTGTTTTAATAAAAATATATATTCGCACGAATAAAAACATGGAAATTTCATACGTTAAAGAAATGGCAATTATACCGGCCATGGTTATTTTAAGTTCAATAATGTTTTTGCCATATTTAATGAATTTCACATCGCAGATTGATGGTATCGGAGTTCTTAGCCCTAATATGACTAGGCTTTTTCATTCAGTAATAGTATGGGGAGTACATTTACCTATTATTGTATCTATGGTTTTATATTGGTTTTGGAAAACAGATTTGGACCTTAATTGGAAAAAAACTGGACTTATTGCTCTCATAATATCGTTAGGTCCATATTTTGTTTGGGTTGTTGCAGCTATTTGGTTGAATATGAGCTTCGCTGATTTATTTAGTCAATTATTGCATATCAGTTTTACAATAGTCATGATTGGGTTCTCTGTATATTCACTATTGTGGTTTGCGGAAAGAAATCAACCACAGTACGCTAAATTGTTTACTTTGGTATTAACTGTAGTTCCATTTATGCTTTTAATGGGAGCAGAGCTTTTTTATATCGATGATTCTTTTTCTGGTGGTTCTGAACGTATGAATACGGTTTTTAAATTTTATTATCAATCTTGGATCCTATTTTCAATAGTAGCAGGAATTTCTATATATTATGGACGTTACGTTATAAATAAACTGTTGGGTGTACAGAGAATATTTGGAGAATTATTGAAATTCGCTTGTGTGATATTAATTTGCTCAGCTTTTTACTATGTTCCTGCTACGCTAGATACCAGGACAAATTCTTTTCAATCAAGACAAACTTTAAACGGACTTGAATTTATAGCTCAAACCAATATAGATGAATATAAAGCGATTGAGTTTTTGCAAAAAGACAAAGATGCATCTGCTGTTTTAGTTGAGGCTCCAGGAGGAGGTTATAATGACTATGGCAGAATTTCTTCTAGTACTGGTATACCGACGTTGATTGGATGGATAGGTCATGAAACTCAATGGCGGGGGAGCAATGACGCCTTTGAGTCTAGATTGATTGATGTAGCGAATATATACACTTCTTCAAATCTAGAAATAACTAAAGCCATACTATCCAAATATAATGTTAAGTATGTATATATTGGACATAGAGAAATAAGCCATTTTAGTGACGAACAATTTGGAAAGTTTGGTTTGTTTATGGATTTGGTTTTTAATTCAGGTAATGTTTATATTTATCAAATACGTAGTTAGAACATAACTTTATGAAATCCAAACAAAATATAAGTGCCACAAATTACAGGATGTTTTTTTATTTTGGTGCATTATTCATTTTGGCATTTGTATTTAGATTTTGGGATTTAGATCAAAGAGCCATGCACCATGATGAAAGTTTACACGCATTATATTCTTGGTACATCGATGCAAGTGAAGGGTTTTTTGGAAATGGTTATAAACATGATCCAATGATGCATGGTCCGCTTCAGATTGAATTAACAGGGTTAATTTTTAAGATTTTTGGCGACAATGAATATACCGCCAGAATTCTTTACGTTCTTTGTGGGTCTTTTATTGTAGTAATCCCTTATTTTTTAAGAACTAGATTAACGGATGTTGGAGCATTAATAGCTGCTGCTATGTTGGCTTTTTCTCCAACCATGATGTACTTCAGTAGGTTTGCCAGGAATGATATTTTGGTTGCTCTGTTGACCTTATCTTTAGTGATTTGCATTTGGCGTTATATGGATGATGGAAGGAAAAAGTATTTGTATTATTCATCGGCACTCTTAGCTTTATTATTTACAGCTAAAGAAACAGCATACATTATAACTGCCATATTTGGATTTTACTTTTTTTTACTAGTTAGTTTTGAAAATTTCCATACTGTAAAGAAGTTTGCATTTTCAAATAAACCTAACGTGATAACGGTAGCATATAAGTTCATATTAGCGCTGTGCATTAAATTTTATAGGGGAGTTATAGCTAAAAATAAATCGAGATCCTTGGACTTGATAATGATATTTATTTGTCTTAGCTTGCCTCTTTGGACTGCAATATTTGGGTTGATTCAATTTACACCAATATTAAATTGGTCAGGTCTGGTTTTGATTAGTCCAGTTGGCGGTAATAACCCTATTGGATCTCCATATGCTGGAGGATTGGTCATAGCAACAGGTTTTATTTTATTTACCATATGGATAGCTTCACGTTTAGGTATATTGTGGAATAAAAAAATATGGTGGAGATGTGCTTTATTATTTTCTTTTATATGGATTTTGTGTTTTTCTTCGTTTTTGACGAATTTAGGAGGTATTGGTAGTGGTATATGGTCCTCGTTGGGATATTGGTTGGTGCAACAGGAAGAAGCAAGGGGTGGACAACCTTGGTATTATTATTTGATTCTAATCAATTTATATGAACTATTACCCATATTAATATCTGTTCCAGCTACTATATTTTTTTTAAAAAGAAGAGATAAATTTGACATTTTTCTTGTTTACTGGAGTATTGCAACGCTATTGGCATATACTATTGCGAGTGAAAAAATGCCTTGGTTGTTGGTGAATATAATTTTGCCTGTAATTATTTTATCAGCAAGATATATGGGACATTTAGTAGGGACAATCAAATTCAATCAGCTTTATTCGATTAAAATTGCGAGCTATGCTTTATTACCTTTTTCATTAATAACATTTTTATTAGCTATTATATTTTACGGGGATTTGGCAACTACATATAAACTCGCAGGGCTATTTGTTTTATCCTTTTCCTTTATTTTGCTTGCAGCTACAACCGCTGTAATAATTAAGAATAAACTTGAACTGAAGTTTTTTAAATTTGGATTTATCTTAATTACAATAATTTTATTTACTTTCTCCATTTATAATTCTTGGAGGGTAAGCTTTAAATATCAAGATACCCCTGTAGAGATGATGATTTATACACAAACATCTCCAGATATCACAAAATTAGTGAGATTCATCGACGGGTTTGAAGAAAGTAATGGTAAAGGTAGCGTGAGCCTTGGTGTAGATTCTACTAGTGGGTTTACTTGGCCTTGGTCATGGTATATGAGGAACAATCGAAATACTCGCTACATACCATATACAGTGTCCAACCTAGAGGCTATATCTGATTCGGATATAATTTTAGTACATTCAAGAAATAAGAATGAAGCTGATGAATTGCTTAAAGGAACTTTTTATCAAGGTGCATTGATAAAGCATAGGTGGTGGTTTCCAGAGGGTTATCGGGGTATGAGTTTACACAAATTTGTTGATTCAACTGTAAGCATAGATACTTGGAGATGGATTTTACGCTATTTCTTGTTTAGGGATGGAGTTATTGAACGGCTGGGTAGTGAAAATGCTTATGTTTATTTTTCTTTAGAGAGATTTCCTGAATTGCAATATGGTTTAATCGAGTAGTTATGTTCAATATTATAAAATCTAAAAACCCAAATGTCAGATTGACTTTTAACTTTATTTTGGGTTTATTGGTCAGTGTTGTGTTGATGAGTATTTTCTTTTTCACTTTAGAAATTGACTCACTGGTTGCTACGCTTAAAACGGTAAATTATTGGTTAATAATACCTTCTGTCATAAGTTATATGATTTCTGTTTTTTTCAGGGCATTAAGATGGAAATATCTTCTTATTCATTTAAAGCATATAAGGATGAAAATTTTATATGTTGTTGTTGTTATTGGTTATATGGCTAACAGTTTGTTGCCTATGCGAATAGGGGAGCTAGTAAGAAGTTACTATTTAAGTAATGAATCAAATATTAGTAAGTCATCAGTTTTAGCTACTATTTTGGTTGAAAGGGTCCTCGACGCAGTGACTTTATTGTTGTTTATAGGTATAGGGGCAATTTTCGTTCCAATGGCAGGAATTTCTTCAATAGTACCTTTTGGAATAAATATATCTTCAAGCATATTGGCAGTTTTGTTTGTTTCTATATTTTTGGGTACTTTTATAGTGCTAATTATTATAGCTAAAAACCCTTCGCAATCGACAAGTTTTGCAGTTAAGGTAACGGCATTATTATCTCTGCCGTTCAAAAGTAAAATTGATTCTTTTATAAAGACATTTTTTGAAGGCTTAATATCATTGAGGCATTTGAAAAATGTTGTATTTTTGTTGATTTTATCCGTTCCTGTTTGGGGATTCGAGGCTGGCGTCTTTTCAATAATGGCCCATGCTTTTCATATAAATGATGTTTTTGACAATTGGTGGCAGTTTATACTTTTAATGGTTTTAACTACTTCGATATCAAATGTTGGTAGTTCAGTGCCTGCCGCTCCTGGAGGTATAGGCTTATTTGAATTGGTTGCGAGAGAAACTATCGTATGGTTGCCGTTTGGTAATATAACAAGATCTGTAGCTGGGGGTTATGTGGCAATGGTTCATGCTGTTTTGATTATACCTTTGATTATATTGGGACAAATATTTTTGTGGACTATGAACTTCCAGTCAATCAGAGGTGTGTTTAGCGAAGAAAAATAGAATCTATAATTAAAAATGCAACTACTTCTGTCGTGCCTTTGTAATTGATAATGATTTGATTGTGGCTGAAACCCCCGCTGTGCTATCATTTTGTATGTTATTAAAATAGGTTTGATTGATGACTAAAATAAGTTCTGAAATTGCTATAGAGATAAGGGGGGTTTTAGAATCCCTAGACACAAAAAAATCAACAGTTCTATCATCATTGTTAGCAATACATGATGAATTGCATTATTTGCCGAAAGAGGCTATAGAAGAAGTAGCTGCCTACCAAGAAGTTAGTATAAATGATGTTTGGGGCGTGGCAACCTTTTACACTAATTTTAGAATCACTACTCCCCCTACTAAACACCAAGTAGAGGTTTGTTGGGGGCCAACATGTCATTTGATGGGAGCTGGTACTGTGTTGGGTGCTGTGCAGCGTGAATTGGATTTGAGCGGTGAGGGAGATACTTCTGATGGGAGTGTATGTTTGAAATATAATACTTGTATCGGAGCCTGTTCCCAAGCTCCGGTTATGATGATAGACCACGAAATAATTGGGAAAGTCACTCCAGAATCGGCAATGAAAATGTTAAAGGAACTTGATTAAATAAAAATGAGCTTATTTGCTGAAATAGAAGCTGAATCTAAATCCATTTGGAACGACATTGAGGGTGGAGAAAAGCCGTTTATTAGAATTGGGACTGCGATGTGTGGAGTTGCTGTTGGAGCAAATGCAGTAGTGGATGAAGTTAAAAATTTCGTGAATAATAACGATATTGATGCAACGGTTAGTGAGGTGGGGTGTATAGGAATTTGTTTTGCAGAGCCAATCCTAGATATAAAAATTCCTGATGGTACCAGATTACTTTATGGAAATGTAAGTCCCGAAAATGTGTCAAATATCATAGATGGCTGTTTGGTGAAATCAGATTTTCCTAAATCAAATTTGATTGGGGCTT
>CAZYCG010000003.1:0-49387 GCA_964645865.1 uncultured Dehalococcoidia bacterium
TCTAATGCAAGCCAACCTTGAGTCATTTGGATAGCATTTCCGACTAAGGTTCCAAATAACCACGAAATCCATACAAGTCTAAATCGTGGGTTCGTTATTAAAATTCGCATTGAAAAAGTCTATTTAAATTGTCTTAACTTGTTGCGAACAACTATTATTCAAATACATTGTTGATTACCTCTAAAGCGTAATCAATATCATCAGACGTTATGCCGTAATGCGTTACTAGTCGCCATCTTGAGTCTTCTTTTTCGCCGACTTTGATTCCCTTTTCACCTAATTTAGTTGCAAATTCTTTAGACCTTCCTTCAGGTACTTTGAAAAATACTAAATTGGTTGGTAATTCCTTTGGTTCAATCTCTATACCATTTATTTCAGATAGTCCCAAAGCTAATTTACGGGCGTTTGAGTGGTCTTCAGCAAGTCTTTCTACCATTTCAGTTAACGCAATTTTACCTGCGGCAGCTATAATACCTGCTTGTCTCATACCCCCGCCCAACATTTTTCTTATCCTTCGAGCTTTTATGATGTCTTCTTCTGAACCACATAAGAGTGAACCGACTGGTGCGCTTAGACCTTTCGATAGGCAGATAGATACTGTTTCAGCATCTTGCACCAATTCTTTAACAGGAGTTTCAAGTGCTATTGCAGCGTTAAATAACCTAGCTCCATCAACATGTATTTTAAGGTTATGTTTTTTTGCTAATGATTTTACTTTGTTCATATAAGAGGGTGTTAGTGGTTTTCCGCCAGTTGCGTTGTGGGTGTTTTCTACACTTATTAATTTAGTTATTGGGAAGTGATAGTCATCTGGTTTTATCGCCGTCTCTATATCGTCAATCGGCAAAGTCCCGTCAGTATGAGTGTTTATTGGTTGTATAGCTACACCTCCTAACACTGAAATACCTCCAGCTTCACCCCTACATATATGAGACATTGCTCCCGCAATAACTTCATCTCCTCTGTTGCAGTGGATTAAGACTCCAATAAGATTTCCCATAGTTCCACTCGACACTAACACAGAAGATTCTTTCCCTAGGAGTTCCGCCCCAAATTTTTCGAGGTCATTTACCGTTGGATCTTCATGGGTAACATCGTCACCTAGTTTTGCTGTTTGTATGGCTTTAAGCATATTGGGACTTGGTAAAGTCTGAGTATCACTTCTAAAATCTATCGTTCTCATTATTGGGGTTACTCTCAATAAATTATTTTTGCGGTTATATAAATTATAACGTTTAAATTTTATCAGGTAGGGGTGAGTAAATGCTACAGATAACAATATTCGATTTTAATTGTAATTTGGGTCAATGCTGAATTTGCGTTATTATTTAAACTAGAAACTATGAATAAATCATTTATATGATGAGTATTAGTTTATCAATGATTGTTTTAGGAGATTGCAATGAGTTCGAATGAATCGTTCCGGGTTGAAAAAGATTCTATGGGAGAATTTAGAGTTCCTAAAGATGCCTATTACGGGGCCCAAACAATGAGAGCAGTAGAAAATTTTCCTATAAGTTCTCTTAGGTTTCCTAGGAATTTTATAAAGGCTATTGGGGCTATTAAGGGAGCGGCGTCAAAAGTAAATCATGAATTAGGTTTAATAGATAAAGAGATTGCTTTTTCCATAAGTTCTGCCGCTCAAGAAGTTTCAGATGGTAAATTTGATGATCAATTCGTTGTAGATATTTTTCAAACAGGTTCAGGTACTTCAACAAATATGAATGCCAATGAAGTGATATCTAATCGTGCCATCGAAATATTAGGAGGTGTTAGAGGTAGTAAAACTCCTGTTCATCCTAATGATCACGTTAATATGGGGCAGTCATCTAATGATGTTATTCCTACAGCTATACATATATCTGCTGTACTCGGGATAAAAACACAGTTAATTCCATCATTAGAGATTTTGAAAAACGAGTTAGAGAAAAAATCGATTGAATTTATGGATGTAGTAAAAACTGGTCGGACTCACTTACAAGATGCTACTCCAATAACCCTTGGCCAATCTTTTGAAGGATTTGTGGGTCAAATAAATAAATCTATTGAAAGAATCAATAATTCGTGTTTGGGTATTTCGGAGGTAGCCCTTGGAGGCACCGCTGTGGGTACAGGTGTAAACACACATTTAGAATTTGCTACTAGGGTCTGCAAAGTTTTAAGTGGTTCTTTGTCACTACCAATAAAAGAAACTGATAATCATTTTCAGGCTCAAAGTACATTAGATGCGTTAGTTGAATGTAGTGGTTCTCTAAAAACATTGGCAGTTAGTTTAATGAAAATTGCAAATGATATTCGATGGTTGGGTTCTGGACCAAGGGCTGGCATAGGAGAAATAGATTTGCCAGCTGTACAGCCAGGTAGTTCAATAATGCCAGGTAAGGTAAATCCTGTAATACCAGAGTCAGTTTGTCAGGTTGCAGCACAGGTTATAGGGAATGACCAGACAATCGTTATTGCAGGTCAATCAGGGAATTTTGAGATAAACGTAATGATGCCAGTTGCAGGATATAATTTACTAGAATCCATTGATATTTTGTCTTCTGTATCAAGTAATTTTGCATCTCAATGCATAACTGGTATACAGGCAACGTCTAAAGGTCCAGATATGGTTAAAAATGGTTTGGCAATAGCTACAACCCTCGTACCCCATATCGGCTATGATGCTGCAGCTTTAATAGCCAAAGAAGCTCAACAGACAGGTAAGACTATTATGGAAGTAGCAAAATTAAAAACAGATATTTCAGAATCTGATCTAAATAAAATATTGGATCCAATATCAATGACAGTACGCGGTAACACTTCGGGACCCTCTAGCGGTTGAGCGCAAGTCTGAAATTAAATTTAAATGCTATTGCATTTTATCGATAATAAATTGTTTTTCTTCAGTTGCTGTTTTCAGAACTCCATCCGCCACGGCAAATCTGATATCAGCTAACAAACTTCCTATCTGTGGACCAGGAGCAATACCAAGAGAAATCATTTCTTTTGCAGTTATTTTGGGTTTGATAAAACGTAGTTTATCTAGAAAGTTAGATAAATTATTTCCTAATGATTCATTTTTGCTGATGAGTTTTATACAGGATATAGCTTCTATGTCTAATTTATCCAATAGCATCATTAATTCGCTGTTTATGATTTTAGTTTTGGACAAAGACTTTGTATTTTGTTTGATGGTTTGTATGTCATGCAAAATTTGTGCCTTTTTTGGATTTACATCTAACCTATGACAAATTTCATTAATATCTTCGGGATTTATATCGGATAAAATCAGGGTCAATAATGTTGATTTATTTTCTTTTGTATCGTTGTTAAGTTGGGTTAACTTATCTAGTAGCGCATCCCCTATTTTCAATTTAGGATGTATAGAAGATAATATACCTAATGAAGAAAGTAGTTTAATACTTGTTTTAAAATGATCCTCTTCTAATATTTGAGACACTTCAGACAAAATACGATTCCCGCTAATTTTGTTGATATAGTTTGATTTTATACAATCCCCAATTAGCTTTTCGGTTTTTTCATCAATTGAAAATCCAAATCTTGTTGAGTATTTTATTGCCCGAAAGATTCTTGTAGGGTCATCGACGAAACTTTTATCATGAAGTACCCTGATTGTCCCATGTGATATATCAGCTAGACCATCAGTTGGGTCGAGAATTTGCCAGTCTTCATCTTGAGTTAACTGAATAGCTATAGAATTAATTGAAAAATCTCTCCTCCAAAGATCTTTGTCAATCGAGTTTCTCGTGACTTTTGGTAAGGCCCCTGGATGAGCATACGTTTCACTACGTGCATTTGCTATGTCGTATATAGATTTTTTAAAAGATAACTTTGAAGTCCCGAATTCTGAATTGCTTAAAACCTCTCCATTGAGTTCTAACGCAATTTCGCTTGATATATTTTCTGCTTTTTTGTCTACTACGAAGTCGAGGTCTTTGGGTGTTTTACCTAAGATAATATCTCTAACTGCGCCTCCAACTAAATAACATCTAATCTTTTTTTTAGACGTGATATCTATAATTTTATCTAAGACAGTTATATCGGTCAGAGAAAATTTATCTTTTATATTTAGCGATATGTATTTTGATTTAGACAAGAGATTAACCAAATCATATTAAATAGTTATTTATTACAACGTACTAAGAAATCTTTAGCTCCTTTTTCAAGCCAAGGGGCTATTGCAGTAGTTACGAATTTCACTCCTTTCTCCAGATAAGATTCCACGCTGTCATCGTTTACCAACGTACCAGCTACTCTACCTGCATCTTGAATTTGGGTGAGTGCCTTATCAACTGTTTTTAGTACTTCAGGATGATTGGGTTGGCCTAGTAATCCCATACTTTGTGCGAGATCTCCAGGAGCGACGTAAAATACGTCAATATGATCTACTTCTAATATCTCCTTTAAGTTATTGACTGCTAGTATATCTTCAATTAAAACGACAATCATGGTTTCGTCATTGGCTTTTTGTGCGAAATTTTCCACTCCTATGCCCTGCCTGCTTGTGTAATTCCCTCGTGCCCCTAAAGGATAGAATTTGGCGGCTTTTACTACTTCTTCTGCCTGTAATTTGGTGTCAACGTGCGGCATTACTATTGCTTGTGCTCCTACGTCTAAGGTTCTATATATTACACCTGGGAGATTTAGATTAAGTCTGACAATAGAAGTCATGTTCCATAAATCCGCTGCTCTGGTCATGTCTGGTATGTCGGCAAAATCGATAGCGGCATGTTCTGTTTCTATCCAAACTCCATCAAATCCGTAAGGACCCATGTATTCGATTAAATCAGCTGTTATTGGCATTGGAGTCATTACTGCTGTAGCAATATCGCCATTGGATAATTTATGTTTGATTTTGTTTTTTCTTATATTCATTTAATAGTTAGCCTTCCTAAACATTAATAGTGGTGCAAGATGACGAAATTATATGTGTGAAATCTTGGTGTAGTCAATTAAACTTCTCTATGAGAGACTTGATAAACAAAGAATTCAATATTTAAATTGACCTCTAATAACCGAGCGTAAAACAAATGATAGATATTAATCGGAAATATTGCCATTGGTGCGGTACTATTCTTACACTAAAAAAATTGAACCAATTAGATAAACATTATTGTAATACTTGTGACAGATTTATATTTGAAGATCCTAAATTAGCCGTAGTAGTTCTTGTGCATAATTGTGAACAATTATTATTAGTTAGACGTGCGATAGAACCTGAATTAGGTAAATGGAGTTTTCCTTCCGGATATGTGGATCTTGGAGAAACGGTTGAAGCGGCTGCTGTTAGAGAAGTGAAGGAGGAAACAGGAGTTGATATTAAAATCAATTTTTTGATTGGCGTATATTCTAGTGTTTCAAGACCGCTAGTACTTTTGGCGTATGGAGCAGAAGTTTTGAGTGGAAACATAGAATTAAATCATGAGGTTTTAGATGTCGGGTATTTTAGTCCTAATTGCTTACCTGATATGCCATTTCCTCATGATGATGAAATATTGAAAGATTGGACATCTATTATCCATCGAGTTAATAGATGTTTTAAGACTCAATAGTGTGGCTGATATCATAGCTGCGTTCTAGGGCTTTGTGCACTGGACATTTTGCAGATATACTTTCGATTCGGGATAATTGACTTTGATCTAGGTTGGATTTTATATTTATCGAAACGGATATGAGCCCGATTGAGGTTTGTTCCTGTGCGGTTTTATTCAAAACAGAAGAGTCGTGTTCATCTAAAATGCATGTTACAGAAACTCCATTCAAGTCCCATTTTTTTCTCCGACAATACAGGAGAATCGTCATGGATACTCAGGTGGCAAGCGATGCCAATAGTAACTCCATTGGGTTTGGACCTTCAGCTTTCAACCCGGTGTAGGATTTATCTGCTATAAATTTAACGGTTGATGTTGTTATTTCGTGTTTTAAATCATTTAATGCAGTTGCTGTTACTTTATCCATTAAACTTTCCCTTTTAAATGTAAAATTAAATATGTTTGTATACTCATAACTTTACAAAACTTACTTGTCATGTCCACCATAAAGAGAAAATTTCTGCTTCATTTTTGACGACTATCTTTATATCGACTGTTTTTGCAGTAATAGTTGGTGAATTAGACCACTGAACTAAATGATCTGTAGAATCTCCTTTAATTTCTAAACAGTTGATAAGTTCAAAACCGGACATAACGTTTCCATCAGATGAGAGTTCGATACGAATGTTGCCATGTTTTGCATTAGCATTGATATGCAGGTCTTTAATAGCGGTTATATTATTAATATGTAAGATTCCATCTTTTGTACTCTTTAAACCAACCATGCGGTCAATTTGCCAGGTAGCTAATCCTATTGATCCAGTAACTGGTTCTTCTTTTATTGTTGTGTGGGCATGTGTGTCGTTTCTACCAGTGTAATATACTTTGATTTCATTCTTTTCTACAATTACGGAATTACCGATAGTAACGCTGCCCCAATCCCATTCTCCGGGGTCTCCTAGGTTTATTATAGGTGACCTGTCTCCGATTCTTTCCCAATTCTTACCATCTCTACTGGATACTAATTCTGGGAATGTAAATCCGTCTCTAGAAATATGTCCGTCTGTGGTTCTAAAATTTTCTAGGAATCCTAAGATAATAGAGTCATATCTAAATATGGGCATCCCATAGAATTGGCTAAATCTGTTAGGGTCTCCCTTGCCCCAAGAATCATCGATTTCATCAGGTATTACAGCAGGCTTTGGTAATGTCCAGTCTAAAGCATTTTTACTTTCTGTCCATAATACAGACCGTCTGCTATATCCTCTTATATTCAAGTATTGTTTGACTATGCCTCTAAACATTTTGAGCCTTTCATCGTACATAAACCATCCCACATCAGCATGTCCTGGTATAACTGGTTCTAACGGACCATCAGTCCAGTTGATTCCATCATCAGAGTAGGCAAGATAATATCCGTCATATGGTCCATAAGCTGTACGAGCATAATCATATGCGAGCATTGTATAAGTTTTACCTGTTCCTAAATGTGGAGTATATAAGATGTTTTTGTTGTGATCCTGTTCTACATTAATCGGTGGTGAAATGGTGTTTTCCCTTAAAGAGATTCTATTTAAATAGATGTTGTTATTTATATTTCCATTAAAATCCTTGTATTTTTTTAGATTAGGCTTAACCCAATTTATTCCATCATCGCTTTCTGCATACAGGCTGGAATACCCATTGTGTTTAGCATTACATACCCAACTGTCGTACCACATGCGGTATGAAGAATTTTCTTTACGGACTGTCCCGCCCATTTGGTTTATCGCTTCCCAGGGTTGGTCAGCTGTTAGTACAGGGTGTTCAGCTTTTACCCCCGGATGTATAACTCGATGGAATCCTGAGCATTCGTCGATGTGGTAATCATCTATGAGTAGTATTTTGTTATTCATAAATCACTTTGATCAGATTTTCTAGAAAGGGTTAAGCTATTTATATTTATAAGCGATAAAATTGATAAGAATCCAAGTATAGTAAAACTTATTATCCATTGATAGTTGTCGGTGGTTACATCTGTCACAAATCCAATTATAATTGGTCCGATGCAGCCACCCATTAAACCTGCAAATGATTGTATCCCTAAACTTTTTCCAAGATTATTAGAATTCGCTGTATTGAATAAGCCTATTTGATAAATTGAGGAGTCTGAGGAAGCAGAGAAAGCATATATTACGAGCAAAAATATTAAAAGCGGCATAATATCCAATAATTCAACAAATCCGAAAAGAATTCCGGATATTGCACAGATACTCACTATTACAGAAATTGATTTTTTAACCCCTACCCTATCCGAAAAAATGCCTCCTATGAAAGGACCGATAGCTGCAATAGCAAAAGCTATAGCTGCAACAGAATTTCCTGAAATCTTGCTGGAAATATCGCTTGAACTAGTAGCAAAGCTTGTATTCAAAAATATCGGACTCCATATACGGATAGAATAAAGAACTAGAGCGTGTATTGAGTAGCTAATTATGATTTTGACGATATTTTTATCTTTTGTAATATTGGAACTGGAATCATCTACTTTTGCTAGCGATGCTTGTTTGATTTTAAGCGTTAGCAAAAAGAATAAGATAATACCTCCACTGGATATTATAGAGATTATAGAATACCCGTACCTCCAATCTGATAATCCATTAATTAATACATCTGTTACTCCTAAAGATAAGCTGTGAGATAAATATTGAGCTGTCACAAATAAGCCTATTGCTTTGCCTCGATTATTTTCGCTGAATTGTTCTGAAATAATCCTAAGTCCAGCAATATAAATTCCAACATAGCCGGCACCTGAGAAAAATCGAATGATTGAACCTGATATCAAATCCTCAGATATTATCGAAAAAAGTATATGTGTGATAACTGAAATAATACTTGAAATTATCAGTACAGTTTTACAACTGGATTTATTGGTTACTGGTACTATTATCAAAGCTGAAATAGCGTAGCCGATTAAATAAGAAGAATATATTAATGCTACTTCTGAATTGTTCAAATCCCATTCAGTTTTTATATGGCCAATAGCAGCAATGTAACTTGAAATAGGCAGGAGTATTATTAATAACGATATTGCCATTAATGTTGCCCATATATATTTGTTTTTGTTTGGATTCATTTGGAGTTTATTTTTAATTCAAAATTTATATATAAGAAAACTATGATGGTTAAAAGGTTAAAGGCACTTAAGCCATTGGGCTTAAATAAGATGTCTATTGTTTAGGATATAGTTATAAAGGTCAAGATAATTCTACTGATTAGGATATATTAAGATATATATAACTGTAGACTCTTTTATTAATCTAACCGAAAATAAGATTAACCATTTATCTGTGTAATATTGGCAATAAGAATATAGGAGGAGCGATTTGACTGATAAGTCATCGAAATTCAAGTTGACTAGTCTTTCCAGCTGTGCTGGTTGAGCTGCCAAACTTAATCAAAAAGAACTGACGCAAGTTCTGCGTCATCTACCTGTATTTAATGACCCTAATTTGATAATAGGGCATACCTCTGGAGACGATGCTGCCATTTATAAAATGTCAGATGAAGTTTCTCTAGTACAAACTGTGGATTTTTTCCCTCCTATCGTTGATGACCCAAACGATTACGGCGAAATTGCAGTATCTAACGCTTTGAGCGACGTGTACGCAATGGGAGGGAAGCCATTATTAGGGATGAATATAGTCGCTTTTCCTGCAGAATTACCTAAGGACATATTAGGTGCGATATTGGCGGGTGGTGCTAATAAGGCTAGTGAAGCAGAGTTAATTATTGTTGGCGGCCATACGGTGACTGATAATGAACCTAAATATGGTCTTGCAGTCACTGGAATTATTAAACCGGGTTTAGAGATTACTAATTCGGGTGCAATGCCTGGTGATATGCTTATTCTTACCAAACCAATTGGCACAGGTATCATTACTACCGCTGGTAAAGCTGGAGATATAGAATCTTCGATAATGAACGAGTGTATAACATATATGAAACAATTGAACCGAAGGGCTAGCGAGATAATGCAAGATGTTGGAGTAAATGCCTGTGTAGACATAACTGGATTTGGGTTGCTTGGGCATTTGAATAATATGATTGTAGCTAGTAATGTACATGTTGAAATAATTGCTGGAAATGTACCCCTTATGTCAAATGTGATTCAGATAGCTAATCAAGGCATGATTCCTGGTGGTACTTATAATAATTTAGAATATCTTGAAGATTCAGTTGAATGGGGCGAAAATATAGATGATATTTTTAAAATGGTTCTTTGTGACCCACAGACTTCAGGTGGACTATTGATATCAGTTCCTGAAGAAAAATCATCAATGTTACTTGATAAATTACTGTATTATGGAATCGATAATTCTGAAATTATCGGGAAAGTGCACAATAAGGGTGAATTAGGTCTACGTCCTATTATTGTAAGTTGATTAGCTTTAAATAAAATATATAGATTTAATATCTGGAGGATTGGATTCGATGATTGATATTCATATAAAGGATGGATTAGTAATTGATGGTACTGGTAACCCAGGATTTTATGCTAGTGTTTTAATTGATGGAGACAAGGTTTTTTTACACAGAGGAGATCCTGCAGAAGTTGAAGCAAACAGAGTAATAAATGCTTCTGGGCACGTGGTGTCTCCTGGATTTATTGATTTACATTCTCATGCAGGTTTGACTATAATGGGTGAGCCTCACCACGATCCTAAGGTGAGGCAAGGTGTTACTACTGAACTTGTTGGAATAGACGGTATGTCTCATGCACCATTCAAAAGTAAAGAAGAATTGGAGAGATATATTTGGTTAGATTCTGGAGCGAACGGGTATCCTCCTAAATCCGCTGATTGGCTTACAGTTTCTGAACTACTCGGTAAATATGATAACTCTGTTGCAATTAACATCGCTTATATACTTGGTAATGGTCCGGTTAGGATTTGGGGAGTTGGATGGAATGACAGGCCAGCAACAAAAAATGAAATGAATAATATGAAATCTGTCGTTCGTGAATCATTGGAAGAAGGAGCATGGGCTCTTTCAACTGGTTTGGATTATCCTCCGGGAGCTTATGCAGATACAAATGAACTGATAGAACTTTGTAAGGTTAGTGCTAAATTCAATGGTTTTTATCATACCCACACCCGTGCAAGTCTTAAATCCCAAGGATTACTTGCTCCATGGGAAGAAGCAATTGAAATTGGAAAAAGAAGTGATATACCAGTTCATCTAACACATTATAGACAGGGAAGTCAGGGAGTTTTGAGTCATCTAGATTATTTAGGATTAGTTGATGATAACAGAGCTAAAGGTATGGATGTTACTTTTGATTGTTACACCTACCCTTATTCGAGTACTGCAATAACAATAGCTTTACCAACATGGTCAAAGGATGGAGGTCCTGAATCTTTGGTGGAAAGGTTAAAGGATAAAGATCAGCGGCAAAAAATGAAGAAAGAACTATCTGATGAATGGACTTATAGTTCATGGTTAACAAATTTCAAAAATCAGAGTAACAAGCAATATGATGGAAGATTGTTAAATGATATAGCGCATATGAGAAGCCAGGAACCTGCCGAAGCATTATTTGATTTGTTGCTTGATGAAAACCTAGGGATAAATGTGGTCGCTTTAGGGACTAACGAACAGACTTTACCAGATTTTGTATCTCATCCTTCTGGGATGATAGCAAGTGATGCTATATTACTCGGTGAATTTCCAAGTCCTCGAAGTTATGGGTGTTTTCCCGTTGTATTAGCAGAATTTGTTAGGGCCGAAAAACAACTTGCTTTACCAGAAGCTATAAGGAAAATGACTTCATTCCCTGCACAAAGATTAGGTATGACAGATCGTGGTATGTTGAGGGATGGAATGAAAGCTGATGTTGTAATATTCCATGCTGACGAAGTTAAAGCCCCTGCTACTAAATGGAACCCCAAACAATATCCGTTAGGAATACCTTACGTAATTGTTAATGGTACAGTAGTCATTGATAATGGCGAGAACACAGGATCTTTACCTGGCAAAGGTTTGCGTAGGGGTCATATAAATTAGTTAAGTATTGATTCAATATTTATGAATTGAAAAATCGAATCCAGCTTTAACGTGGCAATCCAATAACACGGGTTGACCGGTTTTTGAAACTTTTATGGCTTCTTTTATCGATGGTATTATCTCATCAGGCGATTTCACTATTTTAGACCATGCACCCAAAGCCTTAGCTATTTCAGCATAATTTCCATCTTGTCTTATGGCGTCATAAGTTTTTGCCGCGTAAGGCATATGATCACTTTCAATTGCCATGATTCCATTGTTAAATACGATTGTTATAATTCCCAAATTGTTTCTCACTGCTGTCTCAATATCTAGCCCGACCATGCCTATAGCTGCATCTCCCATTATGTTGATGCAGGTATAATCTGGTTTAGCTAATTTAGCGCCCATTATCACACCCAGACCAAATCCTAATTGAGTAGATTTCCCCCATCCTATATATGTTCTCGGAGCGACACATTCCCACATAGAAACAAGTTGGTCTCTTGGACTACCAGCATCATGAGTAATAATAGTATGTTCCCGATCCACCGTAGCCATCAAGTCGTTGATTATTCGATATTGATTTAATGGAGTCTCATCTGAACATAATTGATTATTCCATTTTGATAGCCATTCAGTCTTTGCTGCTAAAACTTCTTCTTTTACGTTTCTAGTTTTTGTTCTGCCTTTACCATCAGTGAGACTTTTGATTTCCTCTATTAGGGATTGGAGCGTCAATTTAGCGTCTCCAACTAATCCCATTTGAGACTGCTGGTCCTTGTTAATATCAAAAGGGTCATTTGTTGAATGTATTATAGTTTTGTTAGCTGGAATTTGAGGATTATAAGCTGTTTTTGAAAAACTACATCCTATCCCAAATATCACATCTGATTCTTGCATGAATTTAAAACCATGTCCTGTCACCGATCTACCAGCAGCGCCTAAAGAAAGTGGATGGTTTTCAGGGAATGCGCTTTTGCCTGTATTGGTAGTCATCACAGGGGCATCTAAAAGAGTGGCGATATCTTGGAGTTCGGTCCAAGCTTCAGCATAAAGACATCCTTGGCCAGCGTGGATTACTGGAGTTTTACTTGAAATCAAAAATTTTGCTACTTCTCTTACCTCGTTAGAATCAGGTCCTATTTTATTTCCAGTTGGGGGTGTATAGCTAACTTTATCTTCATATTCCGTCTCGAGGATATCGATGGGTATTTCAACTAGAACAGGACTGCCTTTCCCTGTTTTAAGTTCATAAAACGCTTTCCTCAATAAATTTGGTATTCTTTCAACGTGATTTGCTTGAATACTCCATTTGGTTATATTCTTATAGTTTTCTGAAGGACTGAACACTGGAGATATACCTGTTTGGTGAGTATCTTCACCTCCAGGTAAAATTAATATTGGCGAATTATCCGAATATGCTTGTGCAGCTCCAGGGAAAGCATTTTCTGAACCGGGGCCTCTTTGCATTGTGAAAACACCAATTTTATTACCATTATTGATTCGGCTATAACCATCAGCTATAGCCATACCCATTCTTTCCTGTCTACAGACAATAGGTTTTATTCCTAATTTTGCACATGGATCAATTAATTCTTGTGCAGGATAACAGGGTAAAAATTCAACACCTTCTCTTTTCAATATTTCTGCTACTAACTCTTTACCTTTCACGTAACAACTCCAAAATTTAATTTATAAAAAACAAACTCTATTAACGTCCAAGTTCTTTTAACGTTGCATTTGATCCTTCTATCATAAAAGATATATCAGCTCCTGAAGTAACAAATAAAGCTCCTTTTGAAAGCCATTTTTTTGTCATTCCCGTGTTAAAACAGCAAATACCAGGTATTTTCCCTGATTTATCACAGGCATCGAAAATTTTTAATATCGCCTCGTCATGTTCTTTACTTTCAAATTCGACACCAAGGGAAAGTGCTAAGTCTGATGGTCCTACCCAGCAACCATCTATTCCTTCTACACCCATTATCTTATCAACATTTTCTAAACCAGATTTTGTTTCTATCTGTACGGCGAGAAATATTTCTTCATTAGCTTGTTTTAAGTAGTCATCACCGAAGTATTTAACTCCATAAGCTCCGTTAGACCTGGTGCCTAAGGGAGGGTATCTTACGGCATTTACCGCAATTTTTGCATCTTCTTCTGTGTTTACCATTGGTACAATAATTCCTAGAGCTCCTTGGTCTAGTAATCGCCCAATTGCAGAATATTCATTGTGGCGTACTCTTGATATTGGAATACTCCCACCTAATTTTATGCTTCGAAATGCGTCTAGATTCATGTGGTCAGACCAATTACCGTGTTGGTTGTCAACCATTATGTAGTCCCAGCCTATTGAAGCCAGAGTTTCAACAGCAATTATTGACCCAAGACCTGCTTCAGCTCCAATAGCTGGTTTACCTTCTAGCATCAATTGTTTTGCGGTATTAATCAATTTGCACCTCGCTTAGTCAAAATATAAAATGTCAGGTATTGTAATTAGTATGAAAATTCATTCAATTAAGTTGTATCTAGATTAATTGTATTGGACTATAGAATTGGATTGGTATTCAAGCAATTGCAATATGAATTGGGACGTTATAGATAGTTATCCTATATATTTGTTTTGGATCGGATATATAATGCTTGTCATTGATCTTAAATTTGGTCAATAGATGAATTTAATTTAGTGTGACTGTTACAAGAGATGGGTATGGTCGTTAAAACTGTTAATTTTCCAAAATCTATTAGTCATAAAATAATCTTTTTTACTCCATTCATCTAATTTTATTGAAAAATCAAAAATAGCGGTGTTTTTTATACTTATCCGCCACCTTTTTGGAGTTTGAAGTATACTTGCGATAACATCTTGTAAAAAACCTCCATGGCAAACCAAGAAAATCGTATGTTCATCATTATGATTATTCATTACAAAGCTAATTATTCGTTTAGCTCTGCTCAATTTATCTTCTATTGTTTCTGCACCTTCTACAGTTTCGTATTCAGATAATTGAAGTTGTTGCCATTCATTTTCTTTGTAAGTTTTACTAGCTTCATCAATTGACATGCCAGTTAATGTTCCAAGGCCATATTCTTGCAAATCATCTTTATATTGAATTTCAATTTGTGTTCCCTCAGATATAATTTCTGCTGTTTCCTTCACTCTTTTTAATGGACTTGAATAAATGTGTGTAGGAGAAACGTTTTCGTCAATAAACCTTTGCTTTAATTTATTAGCTTGCTGTTTCCCAAGTTCGGTTAAATGAAACCTAGGGTCTTTACTTTGACCTTGAAAGCGACGTTCTGTATTTCCTGTACTTTGTCCATGTCTAATCAATATAATTCTCATTTAGTTAATTAACCTCAACGTAATCTATAAAGTTCTTTATACAGTACAAATAATGGGTGATACCAAAAAATCATTTGTGTTAATATTTTCGTGTCTTGTTTGATTTTGGATATTTGGATTCATTTTTGCAAGTATAAAAGAATTAATTAAACTGGAGAAATTTAAAATGCCCAAGGTAAATCGCATCGCTGAAAGAAAGAACGTTTTAAGGGAACTTATTAAATCAGAGAAACCAACAATTGGTACTCATGTACATTCTATTTGGCCTGGAGTAGTCGAAGTTATTGGTCATAGCGGGGCAATGGATTATGTAGAATTTACCGGTCAATATGCCCCATACGATTTATTTTCCTTAGAAAATTTTGGGCGAGCAGTTGATTTATTCGACCATATGTCTTCAATGATCAAATTGGACCAAGAACCGAGATTGTTCCAGGCTGAGCGAGCAGTGGGGTCAGGAATTCAAAATTTGTTATTTGCAGATATTCGTACGGTGGATGATGCTAAAGAAGCCGTTGCAGGCATGAGAGCTGAGACACCTAACAGCGGTGGTTTAGCCGGCGTATCAATGACGAGGGATATGGGGTATGTTTTTCCTAACGTAGATCTTCCCGATTTTGTTAAAGCAACCCAAGAAGGTGTAGTAGCAATAATGATAGAAAAGCAACCTGCTATTGAGAATCTTGATGAGATATTATCTGTTGAGGGTGTAGATATGGTACAGTTCGGTCCCGGAGATTACTCTATGAGCATTGGAATTGCCGGAAATTACGATCATCCAGACATAAAAAATGCAGAAAAACTGACAATAGAAACGTGTTTGAAAAAGGGTATACGTCCAAGAGTTGAGATAAACGAATGGGAAGAAGCTAAGCCTTATATGGATATGGGCGTAATCGATTTTTGTATAGGTTGGGATTTAACAACAATCTATGGTTATTGCCAAGAGCAAGGAGAAGGGCTTTCAAAGCTGCTAGGAAGATAATTTCTAATACTATTTAGGAAAATAGGTTATAGCACTTCACTTGCTATTTGATTCAGTTGTTTAACGCTATTCGCTTTTGTATCAGTTTTTAAACTAATGGTTACTCTATTGGCACCAGCTTTTTCGAATTGTGATAGAAGCTTTTTATCTGGTTTTACGCCCAATACGGTAATATCAAATTTATTTGGGTCGACATTATTTTCTGTAGCCATTTTATCTAGTGTTTCCCTACCCTTTTGTACTACATCAGGTTGGACTCCGATTGGAATCCATCCATTTGCATAATTGATTATTCTTCCGAACACTTTATCTATCATACTTCCTAGAAGAATTGGAGGATGGGGTTTGCTAATTGGTTTTGGATAACAATACACTGGAGGAAAATCATAATATTTGCCATGGAATTCACTTTCTTCTTTAGTCCATAATTCTTTCATAGCTAATACGCCTTCTTTCGCCTGTGTCCACCTATGTTCAAAGTCTGAGTTTAAAAGGACAGCTTCTTCTTTTATGGATCCAGTACCAATGCCAAATATAAATCTACCATTGCTGTACATGTCTAAAGAAGCAATTTCTTTGGCTATTGTTAGAGGATTCCTTTCGGTTACAACGTAAACAGCTGTCCCTAATTTTAAGGTTTCCGTAACTGCTGAGGCTCTCGCTAGCATTATCAATGGATCTGGAATATCTCCCCATTCCCTAGGTACATCATTTTCAGTTTTAACTGGCAATGTAGGTTGGTCGCCGGTCCAAATAGACTCAAAGCCTAGTTTTTCAACTTCAGGAGCCAATTCTGCAATATCCACTGATTCCGAATTTAGTATGGTATCTATACCAATTTTCAAAGTGACTACCTTCCTTTAAGGTTTATATAAGGGGTTTAATTTATTAAGTAAATTTATAGCCCATTCCCTTAACTGGTCATCTAACTCACATCCGCAATGTGGGCAATCATAATCACCGTAACGAATTTTCGTGCCGCATTTAATGCAACTAAGGATTTCGCTCGTATGGTTTAATATTTGGTTTATTTTATTTTCGTCCATATCTCTTACTATTTTGTTACTTGATTGAATAATAATCAAGGTAGTAATATTGAGACGCTTAATTGAAGTAACCAATTGGATTCTCGAAATGTGCCAAATGTGACTTTCACCAATTAATTGGTTATGTTTTATCGTTGGACTTATTTCATAAGGGAAGTGATTATTATAAATTTAGATTTGGTTTTAGTTGTGGGTATAATGACGCTGGCAGCCTTTGTTTTAAGGACACTTTCCTTTGGGTTAGGTTTAACCGCAAGTCCTTTACTTTTGTTCGTTTTGGATCCTGTTTCCGTCGTAATAGTACTTGTTAGCGTCCCTGTAATTTTAACGGGTATGCTAGTTTGGGAAACTAGGAATCAAATTGACAGGAAAACTATTATACCTTTAGGAATTTCTGCAGTTATTGGAACTTCTTTTGGAATATTGTTTGTGAAAAATATTGAAAGTTCTATTCTTGCAATAGTAATTTCTCTCGTAGTGATATTTATGGCTATACTGATAATCTCAAATATTAAGTTTATTAATGTTGTGTCAAACAAAATAACATACTTTATTTCAATTCCTGTAGCAGCACTTATTTCTTCAACCGGTATGGGAACACCAGTTTTGGTTGCTATATTGTTGCCAAAATTTTCAAAGATTAACCTTGTAAGAGGGTATATATCTATATATTTGCTTTTTGTTTATGCTACTGCTGCTTTGGGTTATTTGATATCCGGTTTGGTACAAACCAGACATATACAATTAACAGCGCTTTGTATATTACCGTCAATTTTGGGCTATTTGGCGGGTAAATGGTTTTCAAATCAGCTGAAAGATACTGTAATGAGAAAGGTAATAGTAGGTTTTATAATAATTTCTTCTTCAATCACACTTTTTAAAGAATTCTACAATATGTTCGCGTGATAATTGACAACTAATTCTGATAGCTAACTCACAGACCCTACGATATGTTCAATTTGATTGATTTCTTTAGGTATTTTTTGTGATAGGTTGATATTTCCAGTTTCAGTTACCAATATATTATCCTCAATCCTTATACCTATCCCTGTCAATTCTTGAGGTAAATCATCCATATATTGATTGAAATACAATCCCGGTTCAACCGTAAGAACCATGCCTGGTTTTAGTTTTGTGAAAGAATTGTTTTTTGAATATACGCCAGAGTCGTGAACGTCTATGCCAAGCCAATGTGAAGTTCCATGCATGTAGTATTTGCGATAAGCTTTTTCTTCAACTAATTCCTCTATATTGCCAGTTAAAAGACCTATTTGCATCAATCCATAGGTAAGTATCGTAACTGCGATTTTATTTATGGAATCTATAGTTGTATCGGGTTTAACCTCATTTATAGCCTTGATTTGTGCTTCGAGAACTATGTTGTATATATCTTTTTGTATATTTGTGAATTTACCATTTACAGGCCATGTACGGGTTATATCAGCAGTGTAATAATCGATTTCAGCTCCCGCATCGATTAACAGTAAATCCCCTTCTGTCAATTTAGAATTGTTGTCTGTATAGTGTAAAACACATGAATTGTTGCCAGATGCTACAATCGATGGGTACCCATTCCTTACAGAACCAGCTTTACGGAACTCTCTTTCCAATTCTGCTTGGATTTCGTATTCAAATTTTCCTACTGAAGTAAAACTGATTGCTCTATTAAATGCGTAGTCGGTTGTTTCTATAGCGTTCTTTAAGACTTCGATTTCATTTTGAGATTTTATTAGTCTCATACCATCTATCGTTTGTTTAGGATCGATAATATCAGTTAGATAGTTACCATCCCTTGTGGCTCCAGATCTTCGGCTCACTACTATATTAGATACAAGCTTATCTAATATAGAATCTTTTCCTATAGAGAAATATAATTTTGTATATCCTTTAAGTAGTTCTGGAAGCTTATTTTCTATTTCTTTAATTGAATAAGCCGTATCAACACCGTAATCATTTTGTATCCCTTCTATCCCTTTCATTGCACCGTTCCAAATAGCATAAGTTTCGTCGAAAGGCGTTGTGAACATTACATAAGGTTTAGTATCGTTAGGCAAAAGTATCATTATAGCGTCAGGTTCTTCAAATCCTGTGAAGTACCAAAAATCAGATTGCTGTCTGAACTGATGGTTTACATCGGGGTTTCGAAGTGAATTACGGCCAGCAGCAATAATTGTTGCTCCATCCTTATTGTGAGACATTAGTGTTTTTCGTCTTTTTGAAAATTCTGTTTGTTCTATTTTATTTATACTCATCAAAAACTATCTCAAATAATATTACATTCGTTTATTATTTCATTTGCTAATTCGATAGTACAGGAAGCCAACAGTATTTTACTTCTATCATTCTTACGTTGTGGTAAAAATTTATACGGTGTAAATTTACCGTTTTTATCCAATTCATAAATTGGATATCCTGAAAAATTAGCGAAACTTAAGCCAGGATCTGTTTCAGATCTCGGCTCATTTATCATAAGGTAAGCATCAATTATACCTCGGGAAATCCAAGGATAAATAGAAGAACCTCCATTTGGCCATATTTTTGTTGAAGGCCATTTAGATAGTATTGTTTCTGCTATCGGATACCATTCGCGCAAATATGATGGGTCCATCATATATGAAGCAATCCAAATATTTGAAGAAAAAGAAGTTTTACTGGAAGGTATAATACTAATAGGTGGTTCAGATGATATCGTTTTCATAGTTACTGAATCATTTTTTGCTTCGTAAGATTCGTTTCTAAGAATATCTATTGCCCTTCCTAGTATAGGGTTCAAGTTTTTATCAAATATACTGAATACACTCCACCATTCTGCTGGGATTCCATTTCTGAATAATGCTGATCCATCAAATGGATCTATTACTGCAATGTAATCCGGGATTGAGCTATGGTTTATACTATAATACCCATGTTCTGAATATATATCGAATGACAAGCCTGTGTTTGTAATAATAGATTTAAAAAAGTCATCACATGTTTTATCAACAAGAATTTGAAGATCTTCTGAGATGGGTCTTCCTTCAACCATTCCTACAACTTCAGAACCCATATTTTTGGAATAGAGTTCTGACACCTTGTTTGGTACCGATTCGATAAACGTATCTGCAGCAGTTGTAATTATTTCAAAATGTTGTTCACTAATCTTTCGCATCTTTTATAAATCCTGAACAAATTGTAACCGGCAATCTTGGATATTTAGGAAATTTTTTGTCGGAAAAGTGCTGTTTACATTGTATAAATAAAGACCCTTTTCCTGAGACGATAGTGGTTACGAATTTACAATTTTGACAGATTCCAATATCTGATATTTTATTGATCATATTTATTTCATTATCTCATTTAGGTTGAAATTTTAGTAGATATTTATATTGCTAATAATGGAATCATTATTAATTAAATTTATTGTGTCTATTAGAAAAGAAATTGTTACAATTCACGCATCAATGAGTATTCGCCATGTTGTGGCATTGACCTGCACTTCCACAAGATATAGTATTGTGGGTGTTTCGTCATTCTTTAATTTTAAGGAGGGTTTTTTTATGTATTTGGTGGTTGGTAAATATATGAAAATTAGTTTGGTTTTGCTTTTGGCTTCTATTGTTTTACTTCAAATATCTTGTTCTTCTGAAGAAGAGCAAACTGTGGCATCTGGGGTAAAATTTGGTCTTATTCTTGTAGGTCCTAAAGATGATAAAGGTTATTCTCAAGCACATTATGAAGGTGGTCAATGGGCGGAGGAACAATCTAAAGGTACAATGATAGTCATTGATAAAATTAATCCAGCGGATTCTCCTAATATAACTGTAGAGCAAGTGGTAGATGATATGGTTGCCCAAGGTGCGCAGTTAGTGATCGCAACATCAGATGATATGAAAGATGGCATATTGGCAGCTGCAGCAAAGCATCCTACTGTACCGATGATATGGGCTTCTGGCGATAGTGCGTGGAAAGATGGTAACGGATATAGGTCAGATTTAACCAATTTGGGTAATGTTTTCGGGCAGATGGAATACGGTAAAATGATTGCCGGTTGTGCAGCAGCAATCAAGTCAAAAAATGGTAAAATCGGGTTTTTGGGTCCATTGATAAATGATGAAACTAGGAGATTGGCTAACTCAGCTTATTTGGGTGCTAAGCATTGCTTGAAAACTTACAATTCACAATTCAATGGTGAACTTGACTTTTCTGTTACTTGGATTGGTTTTTGGTTCAATATTCCAGGTGTGACTTTGGATCCGACCCAAGTATCAAATGAATTTTTTGATTCAGGTGCTGATGTAGTCATATCTGGTATAGATACTCCTGATGCTCTAATAGTGGCGGGTCAACGTGCTAAATCAGGAGAAACAGTTTGGGCGGTTCCTTATGATTATGAAGGTGCATGTGAACAAGCACCAGATGTCTGCTTAGGAGTGCCATATTTCAATTGGGGTCCTGCTTATCTTGATCTAGTCAATTCTGTTGGTAGTGATACATATAAAGCTGAATGGAAGTGGGTTGGTCCTAACTGGGGAAATATAAATCATAAACCAACGTCATCAATTGGATACAAAATGGGTGATGGTTTAACTGAAGGACAAGAAAGGCAAATACAAAGCTTCATCGATGCTTTGGGTAACAAAGGCGTAGAGCTGTTTACCGGTCCTTTAAATTTCCAAGATGGTTCGCAATACCTAGCCGATGGAGAAAAGGCTACTGATAAACAGATATGGTATACACCGATGTTGCTTGAAGGAATGAAAGGTGATAGTGCCGCTTCGAATTAATTCATAGCCACTAATAGATACTTATGGATTAGGCGACTTCTGCTTATTGTGGGAGTCGCCTTTTTTTGAACAATGAAAATACAATTTGAAAATATAACAAAGACATTTGGGAATTTAGTTGCTAATAATTCAGTTTCTTTTCAAATTGAGTCTGGTTCCATACATGCTGTAATAGGTGAAAATGGAGCAGGTAAATCAACTTTAGTCAAAATATTGGCCGGTTTAATCTCACCAGATTCGGGGAAATTGTTTGTTAATGACAAATTAGTTGAACTTGGTAATGTAAAAGAATCGCAGGGAATAGGAATTGGTATTTTAGGACAGGATCCTTGGGACTTTTCTAATCTGACAATTATTGAAAGTTTTATGGTGGGATCAAATAAAAATTCTATATTCATGGATTATCAAAAGTTGAAAGTAGCAGTATCAGAATATTGTGAAAATTATGGATTAGAAATTGATGTTGATACGCTTGTCAAAAATTTATCAGTTGGGGAAAGACAGCAAATTGAATTATTCAGGTTATTGTTTAATGGAGCTAAAGTAATAATATTGGACGAACCCACTAGTGCTTTTTCTCTTGACCAAAAAAAGATGGTTTTTGATACATTAAAGCGATTAGCAGAAAATGGTTGTTCGATTGTTTTAGTTTCTCATAAAATTGATGAAGTTCTCGAAATATGTAGTGCTGCTACTGTAATGAGGGGTGGGAAAGTTGTTGAGACATTAAATTTGCCTGTACCTTCAAAAAAATTGATTGATTTGATGTTTGGTTCTCAAAATAAGACTTACTCTGGTACAAAAGATACTTTAAACTCAAATGAGTTTTTGCAAATTCAAACTGTTTCTGATCAAGGAAAACCTTTAAACCAATTTAGAGATATACCGGAAGGATGCGTTTTGGGAATAGCTGGTTTGCAGGGTTCTGGAGCTGATCGATTTGTAAAAAGTATATTTGATTCTGGTCACTATAAAGTTTCAATTACGACATCAGACCATAAAAATGAATTTTCGAATAATAAGGATATTACATATCTACCATCCGACAGATTAGAAAAAGGATTGTTTTCTGACATGTCGGTTTTAGAGCACTTCGCTTTATCAAAGATATCTGGTAATTCTTTGATTGATTGGGATAAAGTTGAAACCGAAGCATCAAGTCTTATGCTAGAGTTTGGGATAAAAGGGCATGTAGATTCGATGTCTTCGCATCTTTCTGGAGGTAATCAGCAAAGATTGATGTTAGCACTGATTGATGAATCTACTCGAATACTATTGATGGAGCAACCAACAAGGGGCCTCGATGTTTTGTCAGCTCAATTTGTTTGGGACAAACTCCTAGAATCGAAAAAAAATAGGATTTTAACAGTTTTCTCATCTCATGACATAGATGAAATATGTATGTATTCAGATTATATAATATGTTTTCATGGAGATGATATTTCTGGTTATGGAACCAATTCAGAACTAACTAGGTTAGACGTTATGAGTTTAATTTCAGGTCAGTTAGACAATGAAGCCTGAAATTAAATCGATTGTATCTAATTCAATATCATTGATAATAGTATTTTTAGTTATATCGATATTTTTGACTCTAATAGGCTCATCTCCATTCGACGTATATTTGGCATTTATTGATGGTGCTTTTGGTAATACAGATAGATTTTCCAGAACACTTTTAACTACAGCCATATTGAGTATTTCAGCTTTTGCTTTGGTAGTTACCTTCACAGGTGGGTTATGGAACATTGGAATTGAAGGTCAGCTTGTTGCTGGATCGATAGGTGCAACTGTTATAGCTCGATCTTTTATTGGTGAAAGTGTAGCAGCTCCTATCTTTGAAATTTTGATAGGTAGTCTTTTTGGTAGTTTTATAGCTGTGTTTTGTGGGGTATTAAAGGTGAAGAGCAGAGTACACGAAATTTTTGGTGGCTTGGGTCTTGATTTTGTAGCTGCAGGAACAATAGTTTACTTAGTGATAGGACCTTGGAAGAGAGAAGGTATTGCATCCACTAGTGGAACAGACATATTTCCTGAAACAGCTTGGATTCAAGGACTTGGAGAATATGGATTGCCTGTTTGGCCTATTATTTTTGCTTTAATTGTGGGTGTTTCACTTTTATTTTGTTTTAACCGAACAGCTTTTGGATTACGTTTAAAAGCAGTTGGATCCAATCCTTTATCATCTCAAAGATTTGGAATTGAACCCGATAAATACATTTTATATGCTTTTGCTTTAGCAGGTGCAATTGGAGGCATCGCTGGAGTTATACAAGCTACAGTGGTTTATCATAAACTAGTTCCATTTATTTCTGGTGGCTATGGGTTTTTAGGCATTTTGATAGCATTGATTTCTTCACGTAATTTATTACTAGTCGTTTTAGTTAGCACTGTTTTCGCCTGTCTTTTAATCGGTGGTACTCAACTTCAACTCAAACTAGGAATGCATTCTAGTTTATCAGGCATTATACAAGGACTATTGGTTTTGACTTGGATATTAATTAAAGCTAGTAAATTAGATATTATTTTGACCACCAAAATAATGGGTCGGGGTTGACTTGGGTAATATTGAAGCTACTTTAATAACGATAATATCCTTAAGTACACCTATGGTTTTTGCTGTATTAGGGGAAACTATTAGCGAAAAGGTTGGTGTAGTTAATTTGTCTCTAGAAGGAAGTTTATTGATTACCGCTTTAGTTGGATTTGCAGTTTCAGTAATATCTGGATATGCCTTGATTGGATTCGTTTCTGCAGGTTTTGTAGGTGGCATTATAGCAGCTAGCTTATCTATTTGTGACGTAAAATTGAAAATGAATCAAATAGCGGTAGGATTTGTATTAACTATTTTTCTAGCAAAATTAAGTAGTTATTTGGGGCAAGAATATGTGAGGGTGCCTGGACCTTATCTACCTAGTATGAAATTACCTCTAGTATCTGATATTCCAGTTTTAGGTGAGGTGCTTTTTGGAGAAAATATAGTCGTGTTGGCCGCTATAATCTCAGTCCCAATAATATGGTATTTTTTGTATAAAACCAAATATGGCTTACAGTTGAGAGCAGTAGGTGAAAATCCTTACTCTGCGGAAGCTAGAGGTATCAATGTTGAAAAGACGAAGTTTCTTTATACAACTATTGGAGGAATTTTGATTGGATTCGGTGGTGCAGCGTTTTCATTACATGCTAAATTTGGATGGTCTGATGGGCATACTACTAATTATGGATGGATCGCCTTAGCTATAGTTATATTTGGTGGATGGAATCCAGTTCGTTGTGTGTCAGGGGTGTATATGTTTGGCGCATTACAGGCCTTGGCATTTAAATTACAATCGGTTACATTAGGGCTATCGCAAGTACTTCCATTAATTCCATTTCCTTTAATGATTTTGACTTTGGTTGCTATTCAAATTGCTAACCAAAGAGATGTAAAATGGATGCCAAGATTCATAAAAGTGATGATTTTAGGTAATCAACCGCAAAGTTTAGGAGTTACTTTCAATAAAGATGGTTAAGTGTGGATAAAATGGAAACAAAAAATTCGGTAAATATAGAAATAATTTGGGATGCTCCAGAAATAGATTTAAATATCAAACTGTTGGCCGAAAGGATTGCTGATAATTGGAAAGATGCAGATACTGTCAATCTTGTACCTATAATGACTGGAGCTATATCTTTTGGTGCTAAATTATTAAATTACTTGGAATCATCTAATCCTCATAAATGGGTTGTTAACCCAGTTTTAGCAAGTGCGTATAGTGATGATTTTGATCCTAGTGAACCCGAAATAGTTACTTCACGAAATTTTGAACAGCGAATGCAGATGGGGTTTCCAACTATAATCCTAGATGACCTAATTGATACAGGTGTTACTTTAATTAAACTTAAAAATAAAATATCGAAAATGACAAACGGTCCTGTGGAAATTGCAGTGTTGGTGGATAAGAAATTTAGACGCCAAACTGATCTAGAAGCTAATTATTCCTGTTTTACCCTTACTGATGATAAATGGCTCGTAGGCTATGGGATGGATTATAAAGGTAAGATGAGAGGGATGGATAAAATAGGCTATATTTCCTAGTTTATAGATGCTAAGACTTTTTTACTAAAGCGAATTTTCCTTTCTCAGTCATTTCAATTAAATTGCCTGAATTTATGTATGTGCATGTTGACCTAATTCCTCCGAGAATTTCGTCTACAGTATTGGATACATTTCCTTTATCAGGTATCAATGTGGAAATACCTTCGGAAGCTCTATACGGGGCGATTTCATCATAGTGTTTGACCATTGCTTCAGAAGAACTCATTCCATAAAACTTTCTATATATTTTTCCATCTTTCAAAACAGTTTCAGAATTTCCTTCTTCGTGCCCTGCTAACATTCCTCCTAGCATCACAAAATTCGCTCCAGCTATAAAGGCTTTGGCTATATCTCCTGAGGTTTTTGCACCACCATCAGAAACGGTCAGTATTTTTGCTTTTTCGGCCTCTTCAGCACATTCTAATACTGCTGATAATTGTGGATATCCTACACCTGTTACATTCGACGTTATACATGCAGAGCCCGATCCGATGCCAATCTTGACAGCATCTACTCCACAGTCAGCGAGTATTTGGACTCCCTCTGGAGTAACTATGTTTCCCGCTATAACACCAGTTATCGGATATTTTTTTCTGAATTGAGTTAGAATATTATGAAATGATTTTATATAGCCGTTTGGAACGTCGAAAACAACAATTTTAGGTATACTACCAGTTTTTTCTTTGATGCTATTAAAACAGTTTTCAATCGATGATATGGATTCAATACCAAATGTAATAAAACTATAATCCAGTGAAACCCCTGATAATATAGCATCTATCCATTGTTTCGCAGTATGGAATTTTGTTACGGCTGTGCATATACCGTAAATTTGGAGTGCTTTAGCCATGTCGAAAGTGGCCACATTGTCCATGTTGGCAGCTATTATAGGCATGCCTCTCCATATGTGTTTTGACCTAGGGAAAATATATTCGGTTTCTAGGTCAATGTATTTACGAGATTCAAAATTTGATTTTGTCGGTACTATTTTTACATCATCAAATCCCAATTTGAAATCATCGCCGATAAATTTTGTTTTTGTATTCATGTAGCTATATCGCAAATTCTGTATGTGATTTGAGTATTGGTGAATTTGAAGTTGTTATTTCCATATTTTTATACTTATCATAAAATATGTGCCCCAACAGAATATATTATCATATTGGATGATGGATTTTTGTATCGATTAATACGTATATTTTTATAATGCGGTTTTAGTGATAAAACCTTATTTAATTCAAGGTACAGTAAGTAACACTTATGAAAGATGGATTTTGTAATTCATGTATGAATCAAAATGAATATTTAGCTAAGTTCTGCAGTTTTTGTGGTAGTGAACTTCAAGAGGTTGTTCAAAATATTCAAAAACCAATTGAGAGCAAATTTATCGGAACTTTTCGCAGTAGATGGTCTGTCGCTTGGATAGTTATCGGTGTTTTAATGTTGGTCGCAATATATGAATTGGTATCATATTTATTCGGAGAATTAGGTCAATTTGGGGATTTATTGCTGGGTAGTATCGGTGGGTATGGGCTAATGTTGATATGGATATTGTGGATTAGACGTAGAAATGGACTTTCGTTAAACGTTCTTTTCGGTAAATTAAGTAGTGTCAAAATGATAGGTGTTCATTATTTGGCATTAATGGTTATAGTTGGAATGGGATTTAGTGTCTCTTGTACTTACATGAGTATCTATTTGATTATTCAGTTATTTGGAGAGATATCTTTAATAGAAGCATTATTTGGCGGTGGAGATTTATGGCCTCAAAACTTTAGTTCTATACAAGCGTATTTACATGTTGTTTTGGTAATAATTCTTTTGGTTGTAATAGCACCGATTTTCGAGGAGATTGTTTTTCGAGGGGTTTTTATGACTCGGTGGGTGGTTAAGTGGGGTTACAAAAGAGGAATAATATTTAGTTCATTACTGTTTGGGATTTTGCATCCAGGTATAATTGGTCCTACCGTAATGGGGATTATATTGTGTTGTTTATATAATCGTACTAAAAGCTTGTGGGTTTCAGTCTCGTTTCATGTCATCAACAATTTGATTGTAGTTTTATTGCTCTTGATAACTGGTCCAGGTAGCATGGAAACGGATGAATTTAACAGCGGATCCACAATGTTACCAATATTAGGGTTATTTATTGTTACTGGGTCCATTATTAGTTTTATTTTGTATAAACTACGTCCTTTCAAATCAGATATAATACCCTATGAGCATAATCTACCGATTTTAAATGTTAATAATGAATAACGGAAAACAACTTAGCATTCAACTTTTTGTTGATTGCGGTACAAACAGCCAAGGAAACAAATGAGTGACAAATCATCTTCAGATTTAAGTAATATTTTGCCTCATGGTAGGAAAGACATATTTGAAGCTACTAAAAGCCAAATATCAAAACGCAATTTTTTGAAGGCTGTCTTAATCTTTGTTTGGATATTTATGCCTCTGAGTGCAACAAGGCGCCATTTAGCTTCTTTGAAGAAAAGTGGATAGCGCTGTCAGTATTATCTTCTTATGTGACAATACCTTTTGCTGTTGATTACGTGTAATTGATTTTACAGAGTAAATATTTATTTTGGTGAACGTTATTAATAGATATACTTCAAAGTTAGGTAAGTTTTTTGCTCAAAAGTACCGTTTGATAGTCGGGTTTAGCAAATTTCATAAATTTATATTAGTAGTATCACGTGGTCGTTTGATGAGCAAACTGGGTGAATATCCTGTTTTGATTATCCATAGCAAAGGTAGAATAACGGGTAAAATAAGGAAGACACCAATTATTTATATGCATCATGATAAATAT
Source organism: uncultured Dehalococcoidia bacterium (assembly GCA_964645865.1). Taxonomy (GTDB): domain Bacteria; phylum Chloroflexota; class Dehalococcoidia; order Lucifugimonadales; family OSU-TB39; genus OSU-TB39. Next base: position 28,595 of record CAZYCG010000003.1, read on the forward strand.
TATGTATGTGTGGGTTCTTTTGGAGGTTCTCCAAAAGACCCTGAATGGGTCAAAAATTTGCGTAGTAATCCCCAGACAGAATTAGAAATTAGCGGCAAAAAAATATTTGCAACAGCAGAATTTGTAATCGGGGTAAATAGAAATATATTGTGGGAAAAATTAATTAATTATTACCCGGGGTTCAGTTATTATCAATCTGTGACTACCAGGTGTATACCAATAATTAAATTTACTTCAAAAGTTTAAAATGGATAAAACGGTTTTAATAACAGGTGCTACTTCAGGGATAGGGTTTGAATCAGCTCGTCAAATTGCTGAAATGGGGGCGGATGTAATAGGAGTAGGAAGTTCACAGGCAAGTTGTGACAAGGCTTCCGATACAATGGCTTCATATGGATGTAATGTTGATTACATTGCCTGTGACCTATCTGATCAGGAATCGGTCATAGCCTTGGCTGAAAATATTAAATTAAAGTTTAACAGATTAAATGTGTTGATTAATAATGCTGGGGTCATATATTTGAAGCGCAAAACAGATTCAAAAGGTATAGAGAAAATGTTTTCAGTCAATTACTTGTCTCATTATTTACTTACTAGACTTTTGTTTAATACATTGCTAGCTGCACCAAGGGCAAGAATAATTAATGTTAGTTCCATAGCGCATAAAAATGTGAGAATGGATTTTGAAGACCTCAGTAGTAATAAATCATATAGAATCATGAAAGTTTATGGTAAAACCAAGTTAGCCCAACTTCTTTTTACAAAATATTTGTCTGAAAAAGTAGACGTTAACAGAATTACCGTAAATGCGATGCATCCTGGCATAATCCCAACTAATTTGATATCCAAAAATGGTATTTTAGGAACTGCTTTGACTACATTATGGAAACTAATTGGAACCTCGCCTAAAGATGGAGCTGAGACAATAGTTTATTTAGCTAATTCTGATACTGTGAAAAATATTTCAGGAGAATATTTTGTGAAGTGTAAGCCAGTTGAATTAGATCCCCATGCTAAAGATCAAGTATCTGCACAGATGCTATGGGATAAAAGTGCTGAAATGTGTACATTATCCAAGGAACTGAAGTTATGATTTTTACCTTAGATGAAGCTCAAAACTCTATTGCATGGTTAGCGGATATTTGTAAAGAAATATCACCTTTGCGCGATAAGGTGAAAAATTTGAATATTGAGATAAAAAATCTCCAAACTCGTATGCAAGGTAACGGGGGATCAGCTTCACACAATAAGCTAGATAATTTAAATTCAGAACTCAAAACGACTATAAATAAAATAAATCATAAAATTTCTGGTATTGAGGAAAAAGGCATAATAATCAAAAGTATTGAACCCGCACTTTTCGATTTCACCTATATAATCGATGAGAGAGAAGTCTATTTATGTTGGCGTGAAGGTGAGTCTAAAATAGGTTATTGGCATGAAAAAGATACGGGATTTGCCGGAAGGCAGAAATTGCAGTTATAAGGTACATATTAAATAGGAATGACTTGTAATTTACCTTCATTAGTAACTACTTTATACCCGGTATCAGATACTTTCATTTTGGACAATCTGGCCCATTGGTCGATTCCTCGCTGCCTATCAGGATTGTGGTTTGGATTCGCTAACCACTCTTCAGAAACTGCTTTGCTAGGATTCCATGGTGCTCCAGTGTTGTGGTTGTCTTTAAAATAATTTTTAGCTTCATGGATGCTTATAGCTAATTGTTTGGGTGTTTTTGGATAATTTATGAAATTAACTGTGCACATATGTCGATCTTTTGACCCGCCTAGACTTGCATGAAAAATTCTATAATCGAATATAACCAAATCACCGGGATTCGATTCACAGGAATAACTAGGAATTGGGGAAATAAATGAACTTTCACTTGCAGCATTATGGTTTTGTCTTATCCAGGAATATTTCAAGTTCTTTATATTGTCGAGTTCATCATGAAATGGCTGCTTGTGTGAACCTGGGATTACTCTTAATGCACCACTATTTGCTTTTAGTTCATCTAAGTAAAACGCGAACTTGATCCCGTACCATTCATATCCTCCAGCGTCATGATGCCAATAGGTATTGTTTACGTGTCTATCTATATGTGTTCCCCAAGGCAATACGTTTTCATGGATATCTTTTCCTATAGATAACAATCTTTCGTCATCAAGTAACGAAGCAAAAAAAGGACTATCGCTACCAGACATGTCTATCGTTTGTCTTTTTGTACCATCAAATGGTTCATAATCAGATGCTATCTGAGCCCTAGTATTGAATTCATTTGATATAGCTTTTACTTCATCTTTTGAAAAAAAACCTCTAATGATTAAGAATCCGAAAGTATCAAAGAACATTTTTTGCTGAGATGTAAGCATTTGAACCTCCAAACAATTTTGTGATAACAATCATTATCAAGTTATATTACAATAATCTAAAAATACTTGGTGTAGCGTTGAATATATTAATTTATACAAATTATGGTATTTGGATATAGAATAAACCTTTAATATATGTGGCATATATTATTCAAATCATATAAAATGTAATACATAATATACTTAGTGTAAATAAATATTTCATGGTGATTTACACTGCTTAACTCGATTGAATTTGTTTTTAATCCGAATTAATAAATGGAGATAAAATTGGAAAATTTAGAGAAAGCTAGATCAAAAGTCCAACAAATTATTGAGAATATAGAAAATGTTATAATTGGAAAAAAGTCAGCTGTTGAACTAGCTGTTGTAACTTTGATCTGCCAAGGTCATGCTCTGATTGAAGATGTTCCGGGTGTTGGTAAAACTATGTTAGCTAGGAGTTTATCTAAATCAATAGGTTGTGATTTTAGTCGAATTCAATTTACTCCTGATTTGTTGCCAAGCGATATAACTGGCGTTTCTATATACAATCAACAAACCGGAGAATTTCAGTATAAGCCAGGTCCAGTTGTAAGCCAATTAGTTCTAGCTGATGAAATAAATAGAGCAACTCCCAAGACACAATCTGCCTTGCTTGAAGCTATGGACGAGAGACAGGTGACGGTAGAAGGTAACACGCATAAATTACCCAGTCCGTTCATTGTTATGGCCACCCAAAACCCCATAGAGTATGAAGGTACATTCCCTTTACCAGAGGCTCAGTTAGATAGGTTCTTTTTAAAAATTTCTCTAGGATACCCTTCAAAACAAGAAGAGATTGACATAGTTGAAAATCAAAAGCAATTACACCCAATTGAAAATTTAGAAGAAGTTGCATCAGATAAAGAAATAAACGAAATACAGGAATCAATAAAAAATATATACATAGATGACCGCCTCAAAGAATATATAGTAGAAGCTGTTGAAATGACTAGAACGCATGACGATGTTGCCTTAGGTAGCTCACCTAGGGGTTCTATTGCAATGTTCAATGGTGCAAAAGCTCTCGCTTTTATTAGGGGAAGAGATTTTATTCTTCCTGACGATATTAAAGAACTGGCAAGTCCTATATTGAGTCATCGAATTGTTGTGTCTTCTCCTGCAAGAATGAGAGGAATTCAAAGTAACGATATTATTGATTCCATTTTGTCTCAAATATCCGTTCCTGGGAATATTAACCTAGGTAGGTAAAAGCATGAATCCAATTCGTTATTTTCTTGCAAGACCGACTTTTCGAACATTTTTTGTTCTTATACTACTCGTCGTAACCGTTATTACTGCTGCAGCTACGGGTTTTAATTTGTTTTACAGATTGAGTTATGCCCTTGTTGGCATACTGGTATTAGGATACATCTGGTCATGGTTGATGTTAATGTCAGTCAGAGTTGAAATAATTGACAGGCTAAACCAAACTGAGGTTGGAGAATCATTTCAACAAAAGCTGCTAATAATAAATGATAGTATAATTCCAAAATTTGGTTTGGTATTAAAAGATATGACTGATTTACCTGGACATTCAGGGGGTATTGCAATAAATATCAGGTCGTTTGGGAAGACGGAAATAGAATTGAATTTAAAAGCTCGGAAGCGTGGTATTTACCAAATTGGTCCTATCGAGATATCCAATACGGATTCTTTCAATCTTTTTGTAAGGTCAAAGAAATATGGAACTAAACAATCGGTTATTGTTTATCCCAGAACAGTCGATCTTTCTACTTTGGTTACCCCTGCAGCCGAATTATATGGTGATAGTTTAAGTAGGAAAAAAACTTATCGAGTAACACCTCATGCAAACTCGATCAGAGATTACGTATATGGAGATAGTTTCAATAGGATTCATTGGAACAGCACCGCACGGATGGGCAAATTGATGTCAAAGGAATTTGATATAGGTAGATCAAGCGAGGTTTGGATCATAGGTGATTTCAGTGCTGATGTACAGTCAGGGGAGCTTGAAAACAGTACTGATGAATATGTATCTTCAATAGCTGCTTCATATGCAAAGCGATATATTTCTGTTGATCTTCCAGTTGGGATAGTTGCTTATGGAGATAATAAATATGTTATTTCTGCAGATTATGGGAAAGCGCAACTTGATCGAATAATGCAATACTTAGCTATAGTCAAACCTAGTGGTTCTATACCTATTGAACAAGTTATTTCAGATTTCGAAAGGATGTGGGTTTACAGCACTACAGTTGTAATAATAACGTCGTCTGCAAGCCCGAAGTGGGTTCATTCTTCATTTGAACTGATGAAGAAGGGGGTTGATGTTAAAGTAATACAGCTAGATTCTAATTCTTTTGGAGCTAGGTTTACCACAGTGAATAATAATCAGTTGCTTCAAGAACTGGGCGTTCCATCAGTATTAGTTTCAGTTAATGATGATATCGAACAAATGCTAAGACCCGATTACTATCCTCAAAGTATGGATTTGGTAAATAGCTAGTGCAAATAAATTGTGGTCAATATGAATAAAAATAATATATTTAGGTTAGATAGAACAGATAATTCTGAAGATATTGCATTTAAAAGATTTGTCAATATTGTTTCTCCTAAAGAAGGTTGGGACACATACCTGTTGGCATTAGCTATGGTTTGCGTGGCTGCTTGGATAGTCAGAGAAGCCGAATGGGTTGAAACACCAGGTTTGTGGGTTATCATATTTTTATCTACAATTGTCGGGTTAGGGACAGCTAAAACGAAATTCTTACCTTGGCCTATTAGTCTTATATTTGGAGTTTTAATAGGGATCATATTGTCAATTTGGCAAACTTCTACATTAATCCAAGACCAAAATATGTTTAGAGCTTTTGGAGACGTTATAGATCATGTGATTCTGTGGTTTGAAATAGCCGGAAGCGACGAAATAAATAGAGATTTAATTCCTCCAACTCTATATTTATTGGTTTTGGCATGGTTACTCGGTTATATAAGTACATGGGTTTTGTTTAGGTTTTCCAATGCGTGGATTGGTATATTACTGAGTGGAGTAGCAATTTTGACCACATTGAGCTTTATGCCTGACTATTTCATAGATAGATTTTACTTGTTTTTGATGATTGCTTTTATTGTCATTGGAAGGCTTACAATCGTACAAAGTCACGACCAATGGCAAAACAATGGTATTTTAACCAAATCACGTGTATTAAATACATTTATCAGTATTCCTGTGATAGTAGCTTTCAGTGGAATCGTACTGGTTTTAGCTAATGGAATACCGGTTTATGAAGTCGGTGATAGAACCATAGCTAAATTTTGGGCTAAAGCAAGAAGACCGCTTGCAACGGGTATTGAAAATGATTTTGCCAGAATGTTTTCTGGTATCACTTCCAAAAAAAATGTTGCTGGTAGGTTTTTTGGTGATATTTTACCATTTCAAGGGAAGATTTCATTTGGAGGTGAAACGGTAATTTGGGCAACTAGTGAAGAGCCAACTTATTGGTTGTCGCGTACATATAGCGAATATACCTCACTTGGGTGGAAGACTGGGAAAACGATTGCATCTGAGGTTCCTGTCACAGATGTACCTAATGAAGAAGTTGTTGATGAATTGCAGCTTTCTTATCAAATGCTTCAATTAGGATTTGATTCGCAAACGGCTTTTGTAGGTGGTGATATTACTTGGATAAACAGACCAGTAGTTGTAGAGACTCTCGCACCAAGGCAGTTCGAGATAGATTTGGAAGGAACAAATGGTAATTTACCGGAAGATATTAAACAGTATGCAAACAAGATGAAGCCTTTATTAAGCCCTCCACCTAATAAATACGTTGAATCTTTTGTGATTGATAATTTACCTAAAGATTTACTTTTAGTTGATATAAGCCCAGGAGGTCAAGCAGAAGACTGGAGAACTCAAAAAACATTAACGGTCAAAAGAAAAGAGTTGCAAAAGCCGGACATAGTTTCTTGGAGGTTTAAAGATTCGGTTCAAAAAAACGAAGCATATGAAATGTATTCTTATGTACCAGATATTACATATAGCGGGTTAAGAAGTACTGAATTTGAATATAATAATTACATATCCGATCATTATTTAAATTTGCCTGAAAGTTTACCAGAAAGAGTTAAATCACTCTCAGTTGAAATTACTGCTGGTGTTGAACATCCTGTGGATAAGGCGTTAGCAATTGAAACATTCTTGAGAGATACCGGTGGGTTCACCTATTCTCAAGATATAAAATCACCACCTTCTGATGGTGATAGCGTAGATTGGTTTTTGTTTGATACTAAGATAGGATACAGTGATTATTTTGCCTCAGCTATGACTGTTATGATGAGGTCTGTTGGAGTACCATCTCGTATGGCGGTAGGTTATGCTTCTGGAGAATTGATAGAAGAGGATTACAGATCGATAAAAGATTCTGATAGCCATGGTTGGACGCAGGTTTATTTCCCTGAATATGGATGGATAGATTTCGAACCTACTCCAAAATGGGATAAATTAGACAGATCTTTCGATAGGAAAGGGATTTCAGGAGTTGGTGAATCGGCTTTAGCTGATTTACTTCTAGAAAACAATCTTTCCTTAGACAGTATTGATGATTTCATAGAGCCAGAATGTTCTATAGAAAATGAATTTGATTTTCCTTATTGCGACGAGGACGGCTTGGAAGAATCATCTGTCGAGTCACAGCAACAAATCTCTAGTGATTTCCCCTACCCCATTGTAATAGCTTTTGCATTTATTATATTGATACCTATTTTAATATGGATTGTGTGGGGTATAAGTTTAAGAGGTAAGTCATCAATAGAAAAACAGTACATAAATATGATGCGATTGGCTACATTGGGCGGCATACCTATAAACAATACTCAGACTCCGATTGAATACGGTATGAACATTGGTACGTTATTACCTTCTATAAGAGAAAGCGTTAGTTATATAACTTGGAATTTTGCAGCTATGCAATATAGTGATGCGAAAGTTGAATTAAATTCATCCGATGCTGATTCCAATTGGAAAAAAATTCGTAAAGCATTACTTACCAGGATTTTAAGTTTTAAGTTTATTACGAATAAGTTGACTTAAATTATAAAGATATAATTAACAGGACATCGTAATCATAACGTTGAAGGATATGATCCATATTCAACTGATAATTCAACTTTTTCAACAGTGATACCATTAGACATATCTTCTGGTCTAGAATCTAACGATATCGATAATTCATTATTACCTGTTTTAGGTTTGATTTTCCTCAAGTCAAATTCAAGCCATTGAGCACCGTATGGGTCAAACGGTCTGCCATAATTTCTAGTTATGGGTTCGTTTACTAAAGATTCCCCATTGAGCTCGATGGTTAATTTATCGTCTGATAGTAAGTTAGCAATGTTCAAACGGAGTTTAACTTGTTTTATATATGATGCTTTTTCACTAAATTCATCCGAAACATAAAAAGGAATCTGGTATTTTTTCGTTGGATCTGCTGAAGGTATTTCTATGGGTATATTTGCTCCATATCCACGTGCTTCTGACGATTCAGTTTTATGTCTTAAAACGTAATTTTTGTCAGCCATTTTGACTAGGTCATGATCGCCTATTTCAGTTAATGTTTGTTTTTCAGGGCTTGATAGTGGCCATCTTAGGAACCAAGTGTAGATACCATCAACTCCTTTGGAATAAAAATTTGATGCTGCAGCGCGAGTTACTTCTGGTTTCGCATGTACTCTTTCAGGAGCACCTGCACTTTCATCTATAGAATAAGGTTGCAACATCCCGTACACAGATACGCCATTGGCATGACATAGATCGATTGCCCATTCCATTGGCATGTCCGGGTCCAACTTAAAATCGGTATATGAAAGTAAAACTACCCAGTCAATTAATCCTTTTTCTATCCATTTTTTAATTTCTAATCCCTGATTTGTATTCATCTGTTCTGTAGGATAAATACGGGCACCAATAGCAGGTTTATTACCTTTTCTGCTCCTAGCCATTTCTGACACATCTTTTACCCAATCAGTCATTACATGCCCATTTGTTTTAGCATCTTGTTCGTTAAACCAGTAATCTGTTCCACCAGGGGCAGCTGCGAAATCTAATTCAATCCCATCTGAATTGTAATCGTATAATAATTCTTTGAGCACATTAAATTGATGGTCTCGGGTTTCTTTATGCATGTGTCCCCTACCACCTTGGTTTACATGGAAATCTTGGTTTAATCCAGGCGTGTCACTAATTCTGAGACTAGGAAAAAACTCCATTCCTTTTGAGTGAGCTCTGTCTATCAAAACTTGCAGAGGATCCAAACCTCGGTCTATAAGGCTTTGCATATTATAAAACACCCTGTAATATGCTGCTGAATCGAATGGGTGGGTATCAGTTCCAAAAGGTAACCCGATTTTAGAAGGGTAAAATAGACCATCTCCTCTTGCGACTCCATAAATAAATGTGTCGATAGAAGTTCCAGCAACTTCGTCTATTGGTCGCCATGCATCTTCCATGCTCATTGGAGGTTCAAAAACGAATAAGTAATAATGTCTTGCATCGTTGAAATATATTGTTCTATTTTTTATCATTGGTATCTGCCTTTATGGTAATAACTATTAACTGTTGATTAATTTGAATGAACTATAGCATGAGTGGTTATTGGTGTACACCTTTAATTGGTAATAGAATATTGGATTTATATCAGGGTTTATAAAGGGGCGTAAAAATGAAAATAGCTGATCTCAAAATTTATTCAGTAAGGAACGTTACACCTAATCGAGGTGGCCCATATTTTATATTTGTTAAATTGACAACTGATAATAATATTGAAGGCTTTGGTGAGATATATGGCATCCCGTTTCGCCCGAAAGTTGTAGAAAAAATGGTCGAAGACATTTTTGAAAGATATATTATAGGTAGAGACCCTTTCGATACCGAAACAATCGGTAGGATCGTCTATTCCAGCAATTACGGGCAGCATCCGGATCTAAGCGTTGGAGGAGTTCTTAGCGGCTTGGATATGGCATGTTGGGATATTATAGGTAAGTCATTAAACAAGCCTATTTATAAATTACTGGGAGGAAAAGTCCATGAAAAATTGCGATCATATACATATTTGTACCCAGCGAATTTGCATCCTGAGGGACTGGATTCTATAGTGGAAGCTTTCGGAGATGCTGAGATTGCTCCCCAAAGGGCTTCAGCTTATTTGGAACAAGGGTTCACTGCAGTTAAATTTGATCCTGTGATGCCTATGTCAGCTTTCGATCCAAGGCAGTTATCATTGGAAGCTTTAGATAATGCTGAAATGGTAACTAAAAATATTAGAGAGGCTGTAGGTTCTAAGTGTGATTTGCTTATTGGTACACATGGCCAGATGACTACTTCAAGCGCGATAAGATTAGCGAATAGACTTGAGCAATATGACCCCTTATGGTTTGAAGAGCCTGTGCCTCCGGAAAATAAATACGAAATGGGTAGAGTTGCTAAGTTTACGACTATACCTGTTGCTACTGGAGAAAGGTTAAATACCAAGTATGATTTTGTTGATCTTTTTGCTAATCAGGCCGCCGCAATAATTCAACCTGATTTGGGAAGGATTGGCGGTATCCTTGAGGCAAAAAAGATAGCGGGTATGGCTGAAGCTCATTATGTACAGCTAGCTCCCCATCTATATTGTGGACCTATAGTAGCAGCGGCGAATATACAGTTAGCGACCTGCAGTCCCAATTTCTTGATACAGGAAAGCATAGAAAAAATGTCTGGATTTCATGCAGAAATTTTGAAAAAGCCAATAAATTGGCAAGATGGATATATAATACCTCCAACCGAACCCGGGCTTGGAGTAGAGTTGGATGAGGATGTTATATCAGATTATCTATATGATGGAGATGAGATATTTATCGAAATGGTTAATGAACCCATTTAATCAATTTGAAAGATGGGATATTGTTAGTTGGCGAATGACAAATAAGAAATTTGGAGGAATCTAGTGAAATATTACAGGGTACTTGAACAATTTGGAAAAATTCATTTATGTGCAGAAACTAGTGATGGTGTGTTGACTTCTCTTACGAGCGTAAACGATTTGGTGAATTCATATGAAGACTTATTGGATGTTGCCGATATCAGTGGCATTACTGTAGATAATTTAACTAAAAACGTGTTGGCTCAGGGAAAGGCTGTTACATTTGATTTGGCCGAGCTAATCAAGTGGTCAATTAATAAAACGGGACCTGCCTGTATCATAAAGCCAATCGAACCGGAAGAGATGTGGGCTGGTGGTTTGGGGAATATGATTATGGATGAAGAAGCTCTATCTAATGCAAATGAAGACACTAAACTTGCTTACAACACTCCAAGTATTTCAACAACGATTTATAAAGGGACAAATCATAGGCTAGTTGGACCTTTCGATAAGATAGGTGTTCGAGAAGATACAGAAAGAACTATAGCCGAAGGAGAGATAGTTTTTATTATCTATAAAGGTAAATTTGCAGGTATTTCCACTGGTAATGAAGTAGCTGGTACATTGGCCGGATTGAGTTCTAATTGGGCAGTGCCTTCCAAGGTTTTTAAAGGATGTGCTTCAATAGGACCCTGTATTCTTTCGTTAGAGGATGTGAAGTCACCCCTAGAACTTCATCTTGAATTAAAGCAATTTAGGGGAAAAGATCAAATTGGCCAAAGTGATCTTATAACTAAATTCAAAAGGACTCCAGAAGAAATAATAGCTTCTACTGTTGCCCATGATTCTCCACCTAAAGTAGTGATACAGTATACAGGTGGATTTGTGGTTGCAAAAGATGGTGATGACATTGCTTCACTTGAACAAGGAGATATCGTTCGCATAAGTCTTGAGGGTGTTGGGTTTGTTGAGAACGAAGTTGAAGTGGTTTGAATCTAATACAAATTACATATCCACATTGATTGCGTGAATTTGATGGTTAAAATGGTCTGATATTAACAATATATTGTTGTTATAGAATCTTATATTCATAGGCATTATTATTTTTGTCACGCCATTTTGATTTGTATGGTCTTCGAAAGTTGCTTTTTTGGAATGGTCCCCTGCTATTGTTTCAATTTCACCATTTTTATTTATTCTTCTGAGCAATCTGTTACCAGTATCGGAAAAATATAGTATTCCATTTTTGGATATATCTAATCCTGAAGGTGAATCGATTTGAGATTTAATTGCAACTGTACCATCGGGAGAGAAACCTGCGCTGCCGTCCCCTGCTACAGTAGTTATAATACCATTGGCATCAATTTTACGTATAACATGGGCTCTATCATCAGCAAAATATAGATTTCCTATTTCATCAAATGTGATATCTGCGGGTGAGCTTATACGTGCTTTTGCAGCATGGTTGCCATCACCACTATAGCCTGTAATTCCAATTCCAGCTATAGTATCTATAATTCCTGTTTTGTAGTCTATCTTTCTTATTTTACCTATACCGCTATCTCCAAAGTATATATTGTCATTATTATCATGCCTTATCGATCTTGCATGAACCAAATTAGCTGATAATGCTGGTCCTCCATCCCCTTTATCCCATGGAAAAGCAGACCCAGCTACATTGGAGATGATACCTTTTTTGTCAACCATTCTAATATGAGAGTGCCTAGTGTCCGCTATATATATGTCACCTTTGGAATTTACTGATACACCATTTGGATTTCCCAAGTGTGCTTTTAGTGCAGAACCTCCGTCTCCTCCATAGGCTCTTGCGCCACTTCCAGCAACGGTAGTAATTATCGAAGTACTTGGGTTAACCATCCTTATTCTTTGGTTCCAAGCATCAGCAAAGTAGATGTTTTGGTCAGGTCCTATGCTAATACCAAAAGGACTTGCAATATATGTTTCGGATGAATTAATGCCATCCTTTACTGATGTCCCTCCAAAAACGGTGTTCACATACCCTGTATTATCGATTTTGCGTACCCTTCCACTTGAGTCGCTGAAAAACACGTTGCCTTTGTCATCTGCGACTAATCCAACTTCAATAGAATTACATTCAGTTTGAGTCGCTAGGACATTTTCGCTACCGTATCCCGCATTACCGTTACCTGCTATCGTTGTTACTATTCCCGATTTCTTTTCAACTTTTCTTACCCTGAAACCGTACTTTTCACCTACGTATAAGTTGTCATATTTATCTAAACAAATTGCGTCAGGCATTAAAGTACTTGCTTTTATTGCTAAACCCCCATCACCATTTGATGCCCTGTCCCCGTTACCTAAAACAGTTGATACTATTCCAGTATTAAAATCTATTTTCCTAATCCTGTCGTTAGAATTATCACATACAAATAAATTTCCTTTAGAATCAAATGCGAGGTGCTCTGGATGATAAAAAGTTGCTGTTTCTTTTGGCCCTCCATCTCCTGCATAACCGCCAAGGCTTAAATATGGACCTATTATAGGTTTAGAATCTTCAACTGGTTTGGCAAGGTGTTCAGCAGAATTTCCGGCGAAAAATGAAATTATCCCGGATTGTTTATCTATTTTACGTATGTTGTTAGCCCACTCACTAGATATATATATATCGCCATCTGGAGATATTGCTAAACCACAATAACAATCCATCTGTGAATCTGTAGCTAATCCACCATCTCCTTTACGGCCAAGTTCACCAGTTCCAGCAAATGTTGTTATTATTCCAGATTCATTGTCGATTTTTCTGTAGACATTGTTGTTAAGATCAGAAAATAATATATTCCCCTCAATGTCAATAACTAAATCGTGTGGTCCATCTAATTCTGCATCTATTGCCTTACCGCCGTCTCCCGAGTATCCAGGCATTCCAGTTCCCGCTATTCTTTTTGAATTTCCATTTAAATCAATTTCCCAGATTATGCAAAAAATATAATCCGCAACAATCAATTCGCCACTTTTACGTTGGTCTAAACCTAATGGCCAACCTGCATCAGCATCTTTAGCTACTCGATTATCCTTTATACCTGAGCCAATAATACTTTTTAAATATGAGTTGCTGTTTTTAATTAAAATTGGAATATCCATTAAATAAACTCCTGACTTACTCTACTTTTAGGATGTTAAAGTTTTCACACAATAATTTAAAGTTTCGGTAATGTTATAAAATTCATTTAGTGTAGAATAGTCCAAAATCAAAAAAATGAGCCGATTTATAGGGGTAAAAAATGAAACAATTTAGTTTAGCTTCGGTTTTATTTATTTCTGAAGGTGATGAATATGAAGGTGATCAGGTTGAAGCTTTAAGAAAAGTAAAGAATTCTGGTTTTGATGAGACTGAATTAATAGCTGAAGGTTCTATTTGGGCTGATGGTAAAGTACCTGATATCGAATTGTTTAAACAAACATTGAAAGAAGTTGAACTTTTCCCTAGAAGTATTCATGCTCCATATACAACGGTTAATTTGGAAAGTGCGGATCTTGCTGTAAGGAAAAAAAGTGTTTCTCAAGTACAATCTGCAATTAGATTTATATCTGAATTGGGTGGAGAAGTTGTAGTGGTGCATCCCACCGGATCAGTTGATCCAAATGAGAAACCGCGTGATTCTTTTACTTTTGGTGAATCTGTTAAATATATTGGAGAATCTGTATATGAATTGTCAGAAACTGCCAAAGAATGTGGTATACAAATAGCTCTGGAAAATTTGCCGTCCAAACCAGAATGGGGATGGATTGTAAGGCCGTTAGAGTCAATGCAGCAATTGAGGTCTTTTTTGCGGGCATTTGATGATAAACATGTAGGGATTTGTATGGATGTGGGCCATACTAGGTTATCTGCTTTAGATATGGGAGAACAGGTTAAGATAGCTGGAGATAGATTGTTTGCTCTCCATATACAAGATGGGGATGGACCTTTAGATTGCCATAGACCTCCTGGACAAGGTGTAATTGATTTCGATTCTTTCGGTCAGGCATTATCGGATATTAAATTTGATGGTGCTTGGACAATGGAGGTGATATCAAGAAATACCCAATCAAATCCAGAGGAAGTTGGATCACAAACAGCGCAAGTCGCTAATATTTGGCTGGATAGAGGTATTTCTAACATATAGAATCTATCTCATATGAATGTAGAGGTGGATAAATGAATTCGAAATCATCTAATAATTATGTGCAGAGTGTTTTGACTGGTCTAAATTCATCTGAGATTTTAGAGAGGTTTCGTTCATCAAGAGAGTCGCTTGCTAAAGACCCATATAGGCCAATATTTCATTTCAGCCCTCCTGAAAATATTATCAATGACCCTAATGGTTTATGTGAATGGAACGGTTTTTATCATCTGTTTTATCAGTTCAAACCTGAAGGTGAACAAAGAGTTCATTGGGGGCATACTGTTAGTACTGATTTAGTTCATTGGCAGGATCTCGAACCAGCTATATACCCGACTTTGGAAAAAGATTGTTATAGTGGTCAGACTATTGTAGAAGATAATAGGGTTATTGCTATTTATCATGGTACAGAATTGGGAAACTGTATAGCTGTTTCTTCTGACTCTATGTTAAACAAATGGGATAAGCTCCCAGACAACCCAGTTATCCCAATTGTTCCTGTCGATAAAAATATATTGCCATATAAAGTCTTTGATCCTTGCATATGGAAAGAGTCGGATGGTTATTATTCTGTGTCAGGTGTCTATATGAATGGAGAGAGGAGTGTGGATTGTATTGCTGTAAACCACCTGTTTTATTCTAAAAACCTAAATGATTGGAAGCATATTGGTAGGCTTTTCACCTCATCATATTTTACTGAGCCAGGAGAAGACGGTGCCGTTCCAAATTTTTTGCCTATTGGTAATGGAAAGCATCTTTTCTTATTTTTTAGTCATAAAAGATGTAGCCAATATTTTATTGGTAGTTATGATCAACGTACGCATCGATTTGAACCAGAAATACATGGCAGGATGAATTATGGAGCATACCAGAATGCTAGCCTGCATGCTCCATCTGCAACAGTTGATAAATCTGGTAGGGTTTTAGCTATTTTCAATGTTAAAGAAGGTAAGCCGGCAGAAGGATGGCAAGATGTTATGACTTTACCAAGACAATTGTCATTAGATTCGGATGGAAGTTTAAATATTTCACCTGTGTCAGAAACAAAAAATCTTCGTTTGGAAGAAGCAAATATTTTTAATGTAAAAGCTGAACATGGAGAAGATATATTACTCGATAATATAGGCGGTAAATCTATAGAAATTGAAGCTGAAATAGACTTAGGGTCAGCGCGAGAGGCAGGATTTTATGTTCTTAGGTCAATTGATGGTAAGGAAAAGACTAGGGTTTCTCTTTTGCGTTCAAATAAGCATCCTATTGTCAAAGATTCAATTCAAATAGATGTTTCTGAATCATCAAACCATTTAGAAGTTTATGGTAGACCACCTGAAACTGGTCCTATTGACTTAATTGACGATAGAATATTGAGGTTACGTATCTTCATTGACCGTAGCATTATAGAGGTGTTTGGAAATGACAAGCAATGCTTGACAATTCGTAGTTATCCGTTGAGAGAGGATAGTCGATTTATTTCATTTTTTTCAAGAGGTGGGACTTCTGAACTTTTGAAAATGAAGGTTTGGCAAATGAAGAGCATTTGGCCTGAATTACAATATAGGGAAACCCAATAGGACTATAATTGTAGATTTTATCTGACAAACCAACGGATTGCATGGCTACTTTGCGAATCTGTGAATTTCAATGTGTAGGGATCTACTAACCTACGACCTACTTTTCCGTCATTACGTAGCATTAACCATCCGAAATCCCAGTTATTACTTTGATATTTCATTGGAATATTGGGAGCTACTCTTACTAGGGGGTGAGAGCCTCCAATAAATATTTTTTGTTTTGTATAATAGTAGCAAGAATTCATTTGTATAAATGTTTCATGTTGAAGTGTTGGAGAATTATTCAAAGATAAGTCGCTACACAAATTACGTAAACCTGCCTTAACTTCCATTCCTTGAGCGATTGCATCTGCTAGGTCTTCAGGTGATCCTGAAACTGTATTCCCATTTTCATCATGTGACAAAACTTCTATCCAATCATCTCGTACAAAGTATCGAAAGAAATCAAAATCATATATGAAATTGTCACTTGGTGCATTTGTTTCAGTATCCCACTCGTCAATAGGATGCATTTTTGTCATATTTGGTTTTTTTCGTTTAGGATAATCCGGTGGAATTGAATATTTAGGAGATTCTGCTTCAAGATATGGTCTAGCTCTACATTGAAGTCCATCTTCATTGTACATAAAAAAAGACATGGATGGTCTTTGAGTAAATTCAGCTAAAGGCGGTGTTGTAGGTTGGCGGAGCGTCATTATACCCGCTACCCATTGGTTATCAACAAAATAGGTTGTACGAAACTCAGCTGCTTCCAAGATAAGTTCATCATTATTAGAATTCGTATCGATATGTTCATTATGCTGGAACCTAGTGTGAATTCTGAGATCAGCACCATTTTGAATTGCCTTCCGTAATACTGAAGGATTTCCATCAATAATATTTCTTTCTATATCTAATTCAAGAGTACATTGCCATTTGTTGTTATCATATAATCTCATATGCTTATCCATTTATAGATTTGAGTTTCAGTGAGGCAAGTATTATTTTTAGCGTCATGGTGTTGAATCTGTAAAATTGTATATGTTTGAGTAGTACATAGCTATCTTATTTGATAGACGTTAATTACATTTGCTTAGGTTGGTATATCAGATTCAAACAAGGATGATTCTAAGTCTGATGTGAAAGTACTCAAGTCTTCTTTTTCCACCTTTTTTTTGTTAAGTACATTTTCTCTGAAATTTGCGAAAATCCAGTTGTAGTTTTTACCTCTTGGTATCTCAAAGAAATGCTTG
Organism: uncultured Dehalococcoidia bacterium; assembly: GCA_964645865.1. Taxonomy (GTDB): domain Bacteria; phylum Chloroflexota; class Dehalococcoidia; order Lucifugimonadales; family OSU-TB39; genus OSU-TB39. The sequence continues at coordinate 45,804 of CAZYCG010000003.1, forward strand.
TCAAATTTTGGTTTTGATTTTGCGTCGAAATAACCTTTGTCTTTTAAAGAATAACTTTCCAAGTCGTTAGTACCTTTTCCTAGTATTTTACCTGTTTCAACGTAGTGATCCATAACCTTTTCCATGCCGAATTTTTGTACAGGGCATACTTTCATACAAATAGCACATCCGTCATATCTTCCCATAACGGCTCTACATCTACCATAGTTGACTTTATATTTTTGTACTCCCCTCCACCATATTGGTTTACTAGATAACGCGTTACTAGGACACCTTTTTACACATACCTGACATTTGCCACAAAATTTATTTATACCGTAATCGATGGGTGAATCATATTTAAGTGGCATATCGGTAGTTATTATCATCAGTCTCATCCGTGAACCCAAGTGTGGACTAAGTAATTGTCCGTTAGCACCTAATTGACCTAATCCAGCATTTACAAACATCGGTATATAAGGTGCACTGGAATCGCTGTGGCTATGTACTTGGGAATGGTAACCTAGAGATAGAATGTATTCTGCTAATTCTAAAGCTAATTTCCCTTCTTTCAGATAGGTGCCAAAATGAGCGTGTTCAGATTTTTCACTAGGTAGTGTTTGAGTTGCTTCATATTCTTGCTCAAGTCCAAGGCATATTGCGTTTGGATATTTCACCCATTTTTTTCTACTGCTGAAGGTATATCTTTTGTCATATTTCGTAAACCCAACCTCGTTGAATCCAAGTTTTCTGGCTTTAGTCCGTAGTATTTCGGTATAGTCTTTATTTGTATTGGGTTTGATCAGTGGCTGTCTATTACCAGAATGATTAGCCCTTTTAATCAACGGTTCTTCTTGTTTTTCATATTGTTTTCGGAACTCTGTAAAAGTATCTGTGTATTGTGACCAGAGCCAGTCTCTGTCTGCGGAATTTTCAATGAAATGTGCTTCCTGAGGATATTCTCTTGAATAGAAAGAGACATCGCTTTCTATAGTTGGTATACCTGGTGAACCAGCTATATCTTCAGCAACTTTGATTTGTACATCTTTATCATTCTCGTTTTTGCCTGGCCTAGTAACTACGTGATGGATTTTTTTGGTTGACATAATCTGTTCCCAGTATGGTCAGCTTTTATGCTGGAGGTTCACTATATTCGTTGTCTTTTTGATATATTTGCAATCTGCATCTTGTATCGGCTACTACGATTCGATTGTCTTCCGTTATTGCTATTCCTGTTGGTCTTCCAAATGTTGCAAGATATTGCATAGGGTCTGGATTCTGTTGCACTTTTTTAATTGATTCGGGGTCTCTGTTTAAGACATACAATCCTGCTTTTGAGTAATCATCTGCGTCGCCATACAATGAGGCCATAATTTCTCCATCTGGTTCATAAATCTGAACTCTTTTATTTCCCCAATCTGTCACATATACATCGCCTTCATTATCTATTGCAACATGGGCCGGACGGTTTAAACATACTTCACGTTCTTCTGAATATCCGAAAGACGATAAATAGTTGTCGTTAGAATCAAATTTTTGCACTCGGTTATTTCCCCAGTCAGCCACATAAACATTTCCTTCATAATCCAAAGTCAAACCCCATGGATTATTAAATTCTCCGGGGCCATTTCCTTTATTGCCCCATTGTCTTATAAAATCTCCAGTTGAAGAAAAAAGTTGTATTCTGTTGTTTTTGCTATCTACTACATATAGATTATTTTCTTTATCAAAAGCTAGACCTGATGGACCATTTAATTCTCCAGGATTACTTCCAGATGATCCCCAGTTGAAAATACTTTCCCCGTTAGGATTTGCTTCTGGGAATGTAATGATTTGGTCTGGTCCGAATGCATATATTTTGTTTTCATATTCATCGGAACAAAAAACATTTCCTTCAGCAGATATTGCAAGGCTGTTAGGCCATGTAAATCCATTTCTGGCAAAATCTCCTAAATGGTCTTCATCGAATGTTGTTTTACCTATGCGATTTCCGAGATCTCCATAATATCCGTTGGTTGTGTGACCAAACCCCCTGCTTAGTATGAATATGCATTCTCCAAGTACTGCTATATCCATAGGGCTGCAAGATCCTCCAGTCCTGCCAAATTTACTTTCATTATGTTCAGCAGTCTGTCTTCCGATCGAATATTTATAGTGCCAAGCTCTTCCAGCACTTACTGTGGTTTTCATAAAGTCATTCGCAACTGATAGTTGAATGTCTTTTTAATCTGTATAACCATCAGGATTGTTTTTCCTCCAATCAGGTTTGTATCCTTTGCTACTGCCAAATCCGTAGGATGGACCAATTTGGTTTTTTATGCTCCATGGCCAAGCTTGTCCTCCGATTATTCTATATTGGTCTCCTTTGCCTGAAAGCCAATAAAACATATGGGCGTAATATCGACCTACGTTATGACCGCCAAAATCAGCTGTTTCAGGATTAAATCCTGGTTCTTCTAACCAGTCAGATACAGGTTCAGATGTTCGCCAATAATTGTATTTGAGCATATGACGCTTACCTTTTCCTGTAGATTTACCTCGTCTATGGAAAATACTTTGATGATGAATTACAAATGAACCTGCTGGAACAGCTGCTAGTGTTCCGGAATCTTTATAATCAAGCGTTGTATGGCTGATATGAGAACCAGGGAGTATTTCTGTTGGCCCCATCTCTACAGGAGTATCCTGTGGATAATAAAAATTTTCTAGGTAATTTAGTTCTGGCCCAAAGACGCTGTCAGCATCATGGTGCCACGGTTGAGCTGCTGCAGGACATTCTACACTGTGGGCGCTTATTAAAACTGGAATACCGAAGTTTGCACCTAATAAAGATCTCAAAGCTCCACACAGTATAGGATTCATAATCACATTTTCTCTAAACCATTTTTCTAAAATCAGTGTACTTGGTTCATTGGAGTGTCGTATAGAATCTAAATCTTTTTCGGATAATCCGTCAGGTATATATTCAGGGTTTGAAGGTGTTTTCCCATTCAAGTAATCGATAGTTTTTTTGTTGATTTCGTTTGGAACAACATTTTCTAAAATCAAGTAGCCATTTTTACAAAATTCGAGAACTTGTGAATCATTCAAAGTAGGTTCACAGTCTATAGTTCTGTTTTTACCGTTATATTTAGTCATATTTGTTCCTCTTAATAACTACATATTTCATCGTATGAGGGTCGAAAAACTTAGAAAAACATTCTACTTTAAATTTTCTGTTAATTATTTATTGTTGCATCCTGCTTTAACAAAAATCAGTCTATTCTTTGAGCTTTGGTAGGTCTTGGATAGGCTTCAACTTTAATATCACTGCCTTGTAACGTTTCAGTCACAAGTTCCTTGGCCTGAAATCTAGCATTTTCTAATGTGTGTGCTGTTACTGTTATAACTCTAGTGCCACTAAAGCGAATTTTGATTTGGTATTCTTTTTCTTCAAATGAGGTTGGTTTCAAATTGTATATTCCTAATTTGGTGTTTGGAATATCATAACCTTTTTGCAAATATAAAAATACAGATAAGAGATTAATTTACAGTTACCGTAGCTCTCATTGAAGTATGTATTTTGCAGAAGTATTGGAATGTACCTGAGTTGGAGAACGTGTGGG
>CAZYCG010000004.1:0-44689 GCA_964645865.1 uncultured Dehalococcoidia bacterium
TATACCAGTTCTTATATTAAATTTGTTGTTATCTGATGTCATTTTCAAAAAAATATTTGGCGGTATTTATGTCATCTTTAGTGGTTAATTTAATGTTGTTGTAAGATCCCATAAAGACGTTGACCTGGTTACCTAATTGTTCTACCAAAGAAGCGTCGTCTGTTACATCATTATTTATTTGTTCGTATGCCTTTTTTATAATCTCGTATTTAAATATTTGAGGAGTTTGGATAGACCATAAATTATCTCGAGGTATCGTATTGAGCACATTCTTGCCATCGACTTTTTTAATTGTGTCTGTTACTGGCACAGCAGCAACGGCACTACCAGTGGTTTTTGCTGCTAGTAGGCCTTTTTCTATAATAGATTCGTTTATAAATGGTCTTGCACCGTCGTGAATTATTACCCATTTGGGGTTTTTAGATTTGGATAACCCATTTTTGACAGAGTCTTGCCTTCTTTCTCCTCCAATCGTAATATCAGTTATTTTATGCCATATTGTATTTGGAAAAATCTGGACGGCATTTTTGTATAAGTCTTGAGATACAACCAATATAATCGATTGTATTAAACGACAATTATGAAATACACTCATTGTATGATGGATTAGAGGATCGTTTTTAAAAGGAAGCAACATTTTATTGATTCCTTTCATACGATTACCTTTGCCAGCAGCCAATATTATTGCAGTAACATTATCATTGGAATTCATTTTCTGTTCGCATTGAATAGCGTATCTTAATAAGACCGGTACAAGTATACTACATGGATTAAATATAATACTAATTCGAACATGATTGCTATCATATTAAAAAGAGTAATTTTCGATTTGATAGTTTTGCCTATTTTTTTAACTCTATTGGTAATTATATTTCTCGATGAAAAGGCAGTTTACAGGTCTACTCTTTTAATAACTGAGCTGTTGCCAGGAATTTCGTTGCCTCTGTTGGATGGGCTGTATAGTTCTTCTGTTCATCAAACATTAGAACTAGAATTCGAGAATAAAATCATACAAGCAGATTTATATATGCCAAGTGGTAACCAAGATTCTCCTGCATTTATATTTTTTCTTGGAGTTTCTCCTGTTGAAAGAGGTTCAGATCCACGAGTCGATAATCTTGTGAATACTTTGGCTGGATTAGGGATTGCTGTTTTGGTACCGTGGTTGGAGACGCAGGAAAAAGAAGTAGTTGTAAAAGATGATATAGAATCATTGATTTATTTATTCGAATATCTGTCGGGTATGGATGGAATAGATAATACTAAGGTTGGTATGGGAGGGATTTGTACAGGTGCATCGATGGTGGCTGTGGCTGCGAGTGATGATCGTATTAACCAAAAGGTTAAGTTTTTAAATTTATTTGCGGGTTACTATGATGCTTTTGATTTTATGGAATCTGTTTTAACTGAACAGAGATTTTATGATGGACGATTTCAGGATTGGAAACCAGATAGTCTTACGAAAAAAGTTATTTTAAGACAATTGGTTGAATCGATTTCTAATAGTCAAGATAAGGATTACCTGATTCGATTAATCTCAAATGAAGGTGCTAATATTCAAAATGAATTTCTCATTACAGATGAAGCTAAAGTCATTCATTTGATAATATCTGATCCATATACAAACGATCTAGACGATTTATTTCAGCAATTACCACCCGAAACGATATCTTATTTGAATGGTATATCTCCAAGTAGCTTTACCAAAGGATTGAAAACCAATATTTTAATAATGCATGATAGAAATGATAAATTAGTGCCAGTAGAAGAATCCAGAAGATTTACCGATAGTTTAAAATCGCAAGAGTCAATTTATTACACAGAATTTTCTTCTTTTCAAAATCAAATTCAAGTTCACAAAGATGAAGATTCTAAAAACATTTCAATTGTGGATTACGCAAGAGAAGCATTAAAACTGCTTACTCATTTGTATGAGACCATGAAACAAGTTTCTTAGATTTTCAATAGGTTTGTTTTGTTGTAAACTTTGATATTAAGGTTTTATTGGAGTCAATATAAATTTATATGGCAAACAATTATTGGATGATCGTTCAGACAGAAGAAAATTATAAGATAACCTCTGATAGAGGTTTTGATTTAGTTGGGTTGACAAAACGACAGCGTAAGCGTGCTCAAAGAATCGAACCTGAAGATCGGTTATTATTTTATATCTCGGGTGTGAAAAAATGGGTAGCGACTGCCTATATCGAATCAGAATGTTTTGAAGATGAAGAAATAATTTGGGAATCTATAGGGAATCGTAATGAAACATATCCGTATAGAGCAAAGATTAGAAAAGGCATTGCTCTTAAACCAGATAAATATATTAATGGTTTGGAGTTGGGTCCAACTCTTGAGTATACAAAAAGATGGTCTCCAAAATTATGGTATCTTGCTTTTGTAGATACTATACATTTATTGCCCCAAAGAGATTTCAATTTGATTGAAAATGAAATGAGAAGAACTTTGAAAAAAAAGCTAGTGGAAGTTAAGTCAGAAAATGAGTAGCATTTGGGATGCAGAAATTTATTTATGCGGTTAAATCCGTTTATGGTATTCAATAAATGAAAACTATGCTAAAACAAGCATTTAATGTTGCTTTATTAAAATCGTCTCCCACGGACCGAGTTGTTAATGATCCAGATTCGATATTACATTCAACTGGTATAGTGTTGTTAGTAGGAATCTCTTTCACGCTAGGCTTGTCGGGTATTTTTGACCCAAAATTTACAGAAGATCAATCATGGGGTGGATTAAGCGACAGATTCATAGCTTTGTGGATTATTATAATAACTACTTTGGTAGGTTGGATTTTATGGTCATGTTCTGTATATTTGTTTGCTTCGAAGTTTTTAGGTAGCGGAGCCCATTTTAAATTGATTATGAGGTCACTCGGGATTTGTTATTTGCCTGGTATTTTATTAGCTTTCATAAAAAATCCATATAATGAAAGTTTTCCTGTGGGTCCAATATTGTTTGGTATAGGAATGGTGTGGATATTGGTATCTGCGATTAAAATTAATCTAAAAGTGCAGGATATAGATTGGGTTGGAGGTATACTTGCAATAGTTCCTGGTTGGTTTTTGGCTGGATTGATATTCAATCTTTTGATGAGTTGGTTTACCTGATAATTGGTTCATAGTGGGTTATGCATGCATAATATTATTTTGAATAGACCTATAATATTTTTAGATTTTGAAACAACTGGACTTGATATTGATTTTGACAGAATAGTAGAGTTTACAACACTTAAAGTTTATCCTGATGGATCTAATCAGATAAAAAGCGAAATATTGAATCCAGGTATTTCTATTCCTTCAGTCGCAACAAGCATTCATGGTATTTCTGATAAAGATGTTGAGAGTAAACCGAAATTTATCGAATATGCTAAATCTTTGTATGAATTTTTTTCTGATTGTGATATTGCAGGTTACAATGTGAAAAAGTACGATGTGCCTCTTATGGTAAATGAATTCAAGCGAGTTGATATCGATTTTGATATTGATTTACATACAATAATTGACTCAATGATAATTTTTCATTCCTTGGAACCTTTGGAACGACCTCGAGATTTGACAGCAGCTTATAAAAAATATTGTGGAAAAGAATTAATAGGAGCACATAGCTCTAAAATTGACGTTGAGGCGACCATGGAAATTCTTGATGCACAAATCAAACATTACCCTCAGTTACCGAATACTATAGAAGCAATAAATAAGTTTTTTAATGGGAAACAACCAAATTGGATAGACGAACAAGGTAAAATAATTACTTCTGAAAAAGGTGTGGTTTTTGGTTTTGGTAAATACCGAGGCGAATTAATTTCTGAAGTGATAAAAACGGATGATGATTACATTAACTGGATTTTAGATGCAGATTTTTCATCTGAAATAAAGCAATACATTACGCAACACTTAAATGAAAATAGAGCTATCTCAGATGAATTCAAATGACATAGCTCTATTAGTTGGCTGCTAGAGAGTTAACTTTTAGTATTTATAACTTATTTACTTGCCGCTCCGCAAACAGTGTCAATAATAATTCTAGTGGATAGGTAAGGATCGACATTAGCATTAGGTCGGCGATCTTCTATATATCCTTTTTTGTCTCGTGCAACTTGCCAAGGTATTCTTATTGAAGCACCTCTATCTGAAACACCATAAGAAAAATCCTTGTAACTTGCTGTTTCATGCAGGCCTGTTAACCTATCTTCAATGCCTGCTCCGTAAGCCGCAATATGTTCTTTTGTTTTAGTACCTAAAGCTTCAGCAGCAGCAATACATGCATCATAATTTCCTCTCATCTCGTTAGTAGAGAAATTGGTGTGTGCACCTGCTCCATTCCAGTCTCCCTGTACAGGTTTCGCTGCAAGGGACACAGTTACTCCATAATTTTCAGCTATTCTAGATAATAACCACCTAGCGATCCATAATTCATCTGCAACTTGTGGAGCCGCAACCGGTCCTATTTGAAATTCCCATTGTCCTGGCATAACTTCAGCATTTATACCTGCTATATGTAAACCAGCTTCTATGCATGCGTCCATATGTTCTTCTACTATATCTCTTCCAAAAATAACGTCCGAACCTACAGCGCAATAATAATCACCTTGCGGTGCTGGAAATCCACCTTCTGGCCAACCTAAAGGAGCATTACCATCAAAAAAAGTATATTCCTGTTCGATTCCAAACCAAGTGTCATATTTATTGTATTTACTCGAGGATGCTTCACATGCCGCTCTGGTATTGCTTGGATGTGGAGTCATATCGGGTAGGAGTGTTTCGTTCATTACAATTACATTGTCTCCTCCACGTATAGGGTCTGGTACCGTCAATACTGGATTTAAGACTACATCTGAACTTTCTCCTTCAGCTTGTTGTGTACTGGAGCCATCAAAACCCCAAACAGGAGGTGTCTCTCCATCCGCGACAACTTTTGTTTTCGATCGTAAATGCGCAGACGGAGTATTGCCGTCTAGCCATAAGTATTCTGCTTTATATACCACTTTTATTCCTCCATTTAATTTAATATCCAATAATAACATGTATGAAAAGTTGATTTTGAGCAGAAATATTAAAATTTTATTACAATTTATTAGGTTTTATCATCGCTATCAATAACCCAATCTGAATTAGCAAGTGGGCCTGGATTATCGTATCTGAATGTGCTGTACACTAACCCGGAAACACTAGGGTGATTTAGTAATTCTGATTCTTCTTCTGAAAATATGGGGTCCCATTGACGCGCAATATAAAGTTTAGTTTTTGAATTTTTTATATATTCGGAGTAGTCGTTTAGATGTTCAATTAACTTTGGCATATTGTAGCCATCCAAATAGTTTTGTTTATATCCATATCCTCTATGCATAGGCCATAATTGATGCCATATTGAAGGACATTGAGAAGAATTTTGATTGATGATTAATTCATCAATCAAAGATTCTTTAATCCATTGGGGATAGTCAATAGTAGCATTGCCGAGAGGAGGACCAATAATATTTCCTCTTGCACATCCCACAGATAATTCTAGGTTTCTTAATTTAGTAGCCTCTCTCATTTCTTTGAGGAATAATGTAATATATTCCCCTAAAAGATCATGCCACAGATTCAAGTCGAAATTTTCAGTGAGTATATCACGTCCGTATCGACTTAAATAATCTTCTCTTATTGGTTCATTAAATCCAAAAGCATCTGCATGTTCAGGTGGTTTTGCCTCTGTTCTAAAACAAAGGAATATTCCATCAAAGTCGTATCCTTTTAGAATTGAAATAAATTTATCAATCAAATATTTTCTAGCTTCAGGGTAGGCTAGGCATAATACTCCCCATTGCCTGATTTCTCCATTTCGATCAGTCAAAACAAATTCAGGATTTTCTCTTGTAAAATAACTTTGCCATGCAAAATGTTGGCCGTGCATTGCGTTGTGATGACTTTTCGCTCTTATTCTTGCTGGAGCTAAAGGCCAACCTTCACCAAAAATACTGACATAAGCGTGTGCTTTCAATCCCAGATCATGAGCCATTTCGGGTAACACTTCGAAATCATCCCAGTTTAATTCATTTTTTAAATTATTGACTGCTTTACGGTAGTTTTTTGCGTACCGGTAATTACCAAATCTAGATGTACGGCCTTGGCGCCAATGTATTGATGATATGCCTAATTCGTTTTTCCAGATTTCCATTCTTTTGTATAATGAATCCGGGTTGTCTAATAGGCCGTCGCCCTCACCAAAAGTTAAATGGTCTCCCCATGATGCGCTAGCTATGTTATTTTTAAGCATTTGTCATCCTTCCGTAATTATTTTTTAATTTAGGTAAAAGTTCTAATATATTATTACAAGTGGTTCTTTTTACTTCATCGTAGTCGACCTTGTGAAGGTTACTTATTGTATTTGCTATATCTTTAATATGCTTAGGTTCAGTCCAATTTTCACGTTTCGACTTAAAAGGTTGTGGGGCACTGTCACTTTCCAAAACCATGTGGTCCAGTGATATGGTTGATACCACTTTCTGTAGTTTTTCTAACCTAGTTAGTGGTCTAGCTAACGATATGAAAAACCCCATATCTATAACTTTTTTTGCTAATGCCTCATCGCCTTGGAAGTAATGCATGGCACCTCCTACCTCGAAAGCTTGCTCTTCCTTTAATATTCTTAAAGTTTCATTATCTGCTTCTCTACTATGAAATATGATTGGCAATTTTAAGGTTTTAGCCATTCGTATTTGTAACCTAAAAGCATTATATTGCCATTCCCTATCAGGCATACCATCCAGAAAATCTAGACCTACTTCGCTTACTACGGTTACTTTTTCAGTTGAATTGGTGATTTTAATCAATTCGGTGATTGTTTGTTCTGTCAATGGGAATTTAATATCCATAGGGTGAATCCCAATACCACAAAATAATTGGTCAAACTCTTTGGCCATATTTGCACATTGTTTTGAAGTTTCAAGTGTAGTGCCAGCAACAACTATTTTTGACACCTCAGATTGGAGTGCTCTATTCAAAATATTTGGTATCTCTACGTTATCGAATTCATTGATGTGCGAATGACAGTCAACCAGATAACTCATGGATTTTCCTGTATAGCGTCATCTAAAGCTGACCACGATAACAGAGCACATTTTATGCGAATCGGGAAATGTTTAACTTGAGATAGTTTTAGTAACTCACCTAATTCCAAGCAGTTGTTTTCGTTGATATTACTATTTATATAATCAATGAATTTATTTTGTAATTTTGAGAGATGGGTGATTTGTTTGTTTATGATGGTTTCAGAAAGTAGGGAGCCGGCTGCTATGTTTATTTTACATCCTACGGTTTGAATGCCAACTTTTGATATTATGCCATTTTTGACAAGTAGCTGTATTTTAACTTCATCTCCGCAAAAAGGGTTTACGGAATTACCTGAATGAGTCTCATTAGACAAAAGCTCATTATTTCTAGGTCTAATACTGTGTTCCAGAATATTTTTGTCATACAGTTGAGCTAGCTTATCGCTTGGCATGGGTGAAATATTTTATAGCTTCTTGGAGTGTATCTACGAGGATGTCTACTTCGGTGGTCGTGTTGTATAAATAAAGACTTGCTCTTGCTGTAGCTGGAACACCTAATATTTGCATTAAGGGCATAGTACAATGATGTCCAGTTCTAACAGCTATACCATAAGAATCCAGAAAAGTTCCAATGTCATGCGGATGTAAGTTCTCGGAGTAGAAAGAAATTATCCCTCCTCTTTTTTCAGGGTCTTCAGGTCCATATACGGTTATGTTGTCAAGTTTTTTAAATTGTTTTAATGCATACCCAATCAATGATTTTTCGTGTTGGTGAATATTGGACATGCCGATTTTATTTAAGTATTCAATTGCAGAGTCAAATCCTATTACGTCAGCTATATTAGGTGTTCCAGCCTCAAACCGCATTGGTAATTCGTTCCAAGTTGCATCTTTGAGAGTAGCCTGCAAGACCATTTCTCCTCCCCTAAAGAATGGCTCCATATTTTCTAGTATGGAATTTTTTACATAGAGGACGCCAATTCCAGTTGGCCCCAACATTTTGTGGCTTGAAAAGGCGAGAAAATCGCAATCAAGGTCAATTACGCTAACTGGCTCGTGAGGTACGCTTTGGGCTCCATCAACTAATATTTTCGCACCATGGTTATGAGCTATTTCTCCTATTAGTTTTACAGGATTAATTGTTCCTAATGAATTGGATGTGTGTACAATGCTTACCAATTTTGTCTTATCTGTGATTAAGGATTCAGCCTGATTTAAATCTAAAGTTCCATCTTTAAGAACAGATATAAACCTGAGCTCAGCTTTCTTGTCTTGCGCTAATTTTTGCCAAGGCAGTAAATTACTGTGATGCTCCATAGATGTCAAAACTATGTTGTCACCTGCAGATATATTTTCTTCTCCCCAAGTACGCGCTACTAGGTTAAGAGATTCGGTCGTGTTTCTGGTCCATATAATATTGGCCGAAGATGTAGATGATATGAAATGTGATACTGATTCCCGAGATTTTTCAAATAAGTCGGTCGCTCGTTGACTGAGAGTATGGACGCCTCTATGCACGTTTGAATTATATTCTGAATAGTAGTTAGATATCGATTCTATTACTGTATTGGGTTTTTGGGAAGTCGCTGCGTTATCCATGTAAACCAACGGATGTCCGTTGATAGTTTGTTTAAGTATTGGAAAATCATTTCTTATTTTGTTTAAATCCAATTGCGTTTTTTCAGTTGTTGACACTATTTAATCCTCGATTTCAGTTATTTATTCGATTAAATCTGAGATAGTAGTAGAGTTCAGGACATCAGATACTGCTTTTTCAACTTTTTGCCAAACAGGTCTTTGTTCACAACAGGAAGTTTTTTCACATGAATCAGGTGCTTTGATACATTCCAATAAGTTTAGCGGAGATCCAAGATGATTCATTACCATGTTTAGATTAATTTCATCTGGTTTAGTAGCTAGACTGTGTCCGCCATTTGGACCAGTTTCAGATTTTGTTAACCCTTTTTGTTGCAACGTAACTAATAGCTTAGATAAATATGGCTGAGGAATATTTTGTCTGTTAGCAATTTCAGATGCTTTAATTGGTGAAATTGATTGATTTTTTGCCAAATCTACTAATGCTCTAACTCCATAGTCTACCTGCATTGGTATATACATTAATATCCTCCTAAGTTTTTTTGATATAGCTATTCTGTGGTAACGGTACCTTTTTGATCTTCAATCGCTGAATTCAATGTGTGCCAGCCTAATATCGCACATTTTATTCTAGCTGGATAAGCTGATACACCTGCTAGAGATTGTAAATCTCCTAGTATGGGTGATTCCTCAATAACTCCTGTATCATTGGTAATCATTGCATGAAATTCTTGGAATAGTTCCTTTGCTTCGTCCAATGACATGTTTTTTAATTTATCTGTCATCATTGATGCAGATGCCTGTGATATAGCACATCCTGAACCACTGAATTTTATGTCTGTTATTTCGTCTCCGTTTACTAATATGTATACCTTGATATTGTCTCCACAAAACGGGTTGAATCCCTCGGCATCATGGGTTGGATTAGGTATATCTCCGTAATTTTGAGGGTTTTGGTTGTGCTCAATAATTATGTCTTGATAGAGTTCATCTAAATCAGACTTATTGTCATAATCTGTCATTTTGAATTTTATTGTTCCTGTATGTTAGTTTTAATTGGGTAACCAATTACTATGCAGATATTTTTTGAATAAATCCAGTTGGATGTCGTCAATTATTTGATTTGCGAACCCGTTGATTAGGAGTTTTCTAGCCGTTTCAATTCCTATTCCTCTGGATTGCATATAAAAAAGCGCTTCAGAAGCGATTGACCCTGCAGTTGCTCCATGAGCACATTCGACATCGTCAGCATAAATTTCAAGCATGGGTTTAGTATTGATCCTCGCTCCTTTCGAAAGAAGTAAGTTTTTGTCTGTTTGTTTCGCAACAGTTTTCTGTGCGTTTTTTCTTACCAAAACACCGCCACTAAAAACTGCTTTAGATTTGTCGTCCAATATTCCTTTGTAATATATTTCGCTTTTAGCCTTTGGCACGGCATGATCAATCATTATGTGGTTGTCGATATGTTCAGATCCAGAGGTGAAATATAAACCTTTTAGAGAACATTCACTGCGTTCACCTGCTAAATTTATTTTCAGTTCGTTTCTCAATATTGATGCGCCTTTTGCTATTGATATTGACTCAAATGTACTGTTCTTTTCCTGATGAACATAAGTTGAGTTGATTTGATAGGCTTCAGGATTTTGATTGATTAACTGATAATATGTTAAATGAGAATTTTCACCTAAGAATATTTGAGTGACACTATTATTTAAGTGGGTTTTATCGGTTAGGCTCACGTGACACTCTAGGATGGTAGATTTGTTATTTGGTTGTGTCATTATAACGGTACGTGGATGAGTCTCGGTTGGGGGCTTTGGGTTTGTGGATACGTGTATGATTTGAATTAAATCGTTGGAGTCATCTCCAGATTTAATTGAATGAAATATTCGAGGTATTTGAACCAATGCTCCATCATAAAAAGCACCGTTATTGATATTAGAGAAAACATCTTCAGCTGGTACTGACTGCCATTTTTTAAAACTTTGTTCCACCTCGACCGAAATAGTATTGTTTCTAAAGTTAATGGGTGCTGAAGATAGGTATTCAGCAAAATATCCATCAATAAAAATTAATAGTATTGCAGTATCCATGAGTGGTACGTGTTTTTCTAAATCAGCTAAGGTCATTTGTCCAACTTTAGTTTCAATTTCTTTATCTGGACTGCCCAGCTTATTTGGCGGGTTGAAATTGGTATTTGCTATCGGTTTTAAATTGGTATATTTCCAATTTTCGTTACCTTTGGAAGTAGTTGGTATAGCCTTACTTCCTGCAATTTCCGGATTCATATAATAAGGTCGATTCACTATCTCAAGTCCTTTGTTTTCAGTATGCTTTTTTGCTTTGGTTTAAATTTGCCATCAGAAATCAGAATTATATTTAATGAGTTTTGGTTGGCTCTTTTAACCAGTCATATCCTTTTTGTTCCAATTGTTCTGCCAATTGGTGATCTCCAGACTTGACTATCTTTCCGTCCATAAGAACGTGCACATAATCTGGAGTTATATAAGTCAGTATTCTTTGGTAATGAGTCACTAACATTATTGATAACTCGGGATTTTGTAAGATTTTTACACTTTCAGCTATAGTTTTTAAAGCGTCTATATCTAATCCGGAATCCGTTTCGTCTAGTAGAGCTAATTGAGGTTGTAAAACAGCAAGTTGCAAAATTTCATTTCGTTTTTTTTCACCACCAGAAAATCCATCATTTACAAATCGTTTTGAAAGTTCTGGTTTCATCCCAACTAATTTAATTTTTTCTTGATACAGTTTATTAAATTCTCTTATCGGCATTTCTTTCTGTCCTGCATGAACCCTTTTAGCGTCTAAAGCAGTTTTCAAAAATTGCCTGTTTTTAACACCGGGTATTTCGACAGGATATTGGAATGCAAGAAAAACACCCTCTTTTGACCTTTCGTCGGGTGGCATTTCAACAATATTGTTGCCTTTATATATTATTTCACCTTTATTTACCGAATAGTTAGGGTTGCCTGCGATAACATTTGCCAAAGTACTTTTGCCGCTTCCATTTGGTCCCATTACTGCATGTGTTTCACCAGCGTTAATGGATAACGAAATCCCATTTAATATTTTGGTTTCTCCTATAGAAACATGGAGGTCATTAATTTGTAGCATGTTATTATTTCACCTTATTAAAAGCTAATTGATTATTATTTGAACTAATTTAACCAACGGCGCCTTCTAAGCTGACTCTTAGAAGTTGTTGTGCTTCCATCGCGAATTCAAACGGTAATTCTTGGAATATACCTCTGCAAAAGCCATTTATAATCATGTAATGAGCTTCTTCTTCAGAAATTCCTCTTTGCATGCAATAAAAAAGTTTGTCATCGCTAACTTTTGATGTCGATGCTTCATGTTCCATGTTAGCTGAAGGATTTCTCACTTCTATATAGGGAACAGTGTGTGCACCACATGAATCTCCTATAAGTAAGGAATCACATTGAGTGTAATTTGTTGCATTATCAGCTGATGGCATTATCTGTACTAATCCTCTATACGTATTTTGACCTTTGCCAGCAGAAATCCCCTTGGCAACTATTGTACTTTTTGTGTTTTTGCCAATATGGATCATCTTGGTTCCAGTGTCAGCCTGTTGGTGGTTGTTAGCCAGTGCTACTGAATAAAATTCTCCGGTGGAGTTTTCTCCTTCAAGTATTACACTAGGATATTTCCAAGTTATTGCTGAACCTGTTTCAACTTGTGTCCAGGATATTTTAGAATTTCTTCCAATACATCTTCCTCTTTTAGTGACAAAGTTATATACTCCTCCATTTCCATCTTTATCGCCAGGATACCAATTTTGTAGAGTAGAATACTTAATTTCGGCATTTTCTAATGCTACAAGTTCTACAACAGCTGCATGCAACTGGTGCGTTTTTCTCATTGGAGCTGTACATCCTTCTAGATAACTTACATATGAATCTTTATCTGCCACGATCAATGTTCTTTCGAATTGTCCAGTTTCTTCAGAGTTGATTCTAAAATAGGTCATCAATTCAATAGGGCATCTTACTCCTGGTGGTACATAGACAAAAGAACCGTCACTAAAGACTGCTGAATTAAGAGTTGCATAGAAATTATCACTATATGGAACAACCGAACCTAGATATTTTTGAATTAATTCAGGATGTTTTTTGACTGCTTCACTTACTGAACAGAAAATCACTCCAGCATCTTCAAGCTTTTGTTGATAAGTTGTTGCTACTGATACGCTGTCAAAAATGGCATCGACAGCTACGCCTGTAAGTTTCTTTTGTTCTTCTAAAGGTATACCCAGTTTTTCAAAAGTAGATAAAAGTTCAGGGTCTACTTCATCTAAACTTTTTGGTTTTTCAGTTTGAGCTGTTGGAGCAGCGTAATAATGGATATCTTGATAGTCAATGTTTTTGAAATTTACTTTTGCCCAATCAGGTTCGCTATCTGAATATTTTAACCATTGCTTGTAAGCATTCAATCGCCAATCTAGTAAAAATTGAGGTTCTTCCTTTTTTCGAGATATCATCCTAATTACATCTTCATTTAGACCTTTTGGTGCTATGTCAGATTCGATTTCAGTGGTGAATCCATATTTGTAATCAGAAGAAATTTCTTGATTTTTTGAATTTCGTGATAGAACTTTATTTGAAGGCATACGCGTACCTATGTTGTTATTTATCTGAAAGTAAAATTTTAAGCAGGATTTCAGATTTAATTTTAATTATAGACCAATATGGTCAACAAATAAAATTAATTAACAGGATTTTCAAATATAAACTATATTTTTCGCAAAAAATAAAATCTAAATTTCAATATATATTCAATAAATCGTAAATCATGGTTTTAGTTTTAAGTGAATTAACGTCTACTGCTAATTTGGTATTACCCACAGTTGAAAGTATTTTTGTTTGTCCACGAAATTGGGATGAAGAACAGTCTACTTTTATTGATACTTGTTCAAATTGAAATAATGTAGGGTCCAAATATCCAGCTATTGCGGCAGGGTCATGGAAATGAAATTCTGTGCGGGTATCACAACTATATTGATTGAACCAACTGTTTATTAATTTGTTTGAAAGATCAGCTATTTTGCCGTTGTGCTTCAACCATGGCATTTCAGATTTCGATACATATACTTCTTGGGTTATATTTAAAGGGATTAACGTAGTTGGTATATCGGATCTAAATATATACTCTGCGGCGATTGGGTCATTATAAATATTGAATTCCGCAAAGGATGTAATATTTCCCCTTGAATTAATTGCTCCTCCCATAATAGTGATACTATTTACTGAATTTCTAAATGATGGATTGGTTTTTAATGCCGTAGCAATGTTTGTGAGAGGACCAATCGCAAGTATATCTATTTTTTTTGAATTAATTTTGGATAATATTTCTTTTGCTGGGAGGATTGGTTTTTTTAGGTGGTATTTGCTTAGGTCTAGTCCTAAGCCGTTTGCACCATGAAATTCATAAGCATATTTGAATTTGCCCTCAATAGGGTGAGTTGCGCCAACTCCAATTGCAATATTATCTGTTGCCAAATGTGACATTGCATGTTGTTTATAAAAATTCAATAATGAACATGCGTTTGTTGTTGTATCTTCTATTGTCGCGTTCCCTCCTACAGTAGTAATTACCGGTAGGATATTGGTTGTTGACTTGCTTAAGTGATTTAGTACCATAAAAATGGCTAAGAAGTCATCTACTCCTGGGTCGCAATCAATCAGTATAGTTGCCATTTTATCGAGAAACAAATAACCGATTGGTTATAGCAGGGGAATAGCATTTTATTAATAGAGTGACCTTGTTCATAAAAGTCAATCTTGTTCTTTTTTTCATAATCAAGTCAGGCTTTTTATTCATTTGCTTTAATAATCGGATATATACTTCAGCAATTAGTTCTAAACACTGTTGGGAATCTTTATGTACTAAGTATTTAAGAGGTTTACTTTTGGTAAAATATTCTTCAGCTCGCGAGATTTGTGTTTGGATAAGCTTATTGAAGTTGCCATTTATAGTACTATTTTCCAAATCATTATATGTATATCCTGCATTTTCGAAGTCATCTTTTGGTAAGTAAACTCGATTAAGCTCAAAATCTTCTTTAACATCTCTGATGATGTTTGTTAATTGCATTGCTATACCTAAATCTATAGCTAGTTCTTTACATATATCGTCTTCGTACCCAAAAATATTTAGGCACATTAATCCAACAACAGAAGCTACTCTATGACAATAAAGTTTTAATTCTCTGAAGTTGTTAAATTTTACAAAATCAATATCACTTTCCATTCCTAGTAAAAGATCTTCAAAATATGCAACAGGGATCTTATATACATTTATCACATCATTAAGGGCCAATACGATTGGATTTAAGTCAGCGGATATGGATCCGATTTGTAAACTAGACCTTATTTTATCTATGCGCAGTTTTTTCTCAGACTTTTTATTGTCATTGTCTACGATATCATCACACAATCTGCAGAAAGCGTATATTGCATATATCGCCTTCCTTTTATGAGGGGGTAGAGTTCGTGATGCCAAAAAAAAACTTGTCGATTGTGCTTTAACAAGTTTCTCACATTGTTTATAAGAATCAGCTAATGCAGGTTTCATCTCATTGAAATTTCAAGTACATTACTTAAACTTTGGAATTATTATTTCACAAACCTGATGATTTTAATCAAATACCCATAACCTGTACCACTATTTCTCGTGGAGTTATTTTTGATTCATCAAGTTCAACTACGAAAATACGTTGCCATTGTCCCAGTGTTAAAAATCCATTTGCTATTGGTATTGTTTCACTACTGCCAAGTAAGAGGTGTTGACAATGAGAATGACCATTTGGAGGTTCACCTTCATTCATGTTTACAGTCCTGATTGTGAAGTCATTATGTCCATACCTTGAATTTTTTGGTGATAGTTTTTCTAATAAACTGGACATGTCATTTAGCAGTAGTGGTTCATTTTCCTGAATTACTATTGCTGATGTCGTGTGTCTTGAAAATATGGTTGCAGTTCCGTTATAAACGCTTGTTTTATCAACGGTGTCAATTATTCTGTCAGTTATGTCGATAAATTCAGGAGCCGATGAAGTGTTAATTATTAGTGTTGAGGTTTTTGATATAAATCCTGATTTTACTTGAGGTTCATTATTTGAATTCATCTTGATTTCCTTGAAGCTTTTAGACATTTTCATTCGTGTATAAAATTAAACTATAACATCAAATTAAACTCATAGTAAGGTTGTAATATTAACAATTAATATTGTCTTTTTGTTAAGAATAATGCGAGAGATTCTATATCTTTTCTGGATTGGCTTGGCATTGGGATTTTGCTTATACTATCTAACGCTTTATCGTAATATGCAGTTGCTAATGCGATGCAGTGTTGTTTGGATTTTGCTTGATCCATTATATTCAGGATTTCATTTAAGTCTCGGTTAGAAATTTTTTGTTTATTATAGATTTCTTTAATGGTTTCTTGGTTTGCATATGTAGTATTAGAGATTGTCATTATAATAGGCAAACTATTTTTTTTCCTGATTATGTCGGCACCGACTGGTTTTCCGGTTTTTGATTCTGTACCCCATATCCCTAAGATGTCGTCAGTTATTTGAAATACAAATCCCAAATATTTACCGAAATCATTGAAGGCTTTTAGTTTATCTTGGTTTTCAGTTGCTAAATTTACACCTATGTTTATTGCTGCAGCTATTAATGAACCTGTTTTTTTTGAAATCATTTCCAAATACAGTTCTTTTGTCAATGATGCTTGTCCTTCGTATTTTATGTCTAAATATTGTCCTTCAATCATTTCAAGGCATGCCTGAGTTAAAATATAGTTGATACTCAAACATTTATTTAATGGTATATTTGTTGCTATTAATTTATTCATTGTAATATCTGCAATTATTCGTAAGTTGTTTCCTGCAACTAAAGCTTTTGGATTCCCCCATAGTGCCCAAATAGTAGGCCTATTGTGTCTTAATTTATCTTTGTCTTGTATATCGTCATGTATCAAAGAGAAGTTATGTATTAATTCAAGTGGTATCGCTGCCGGTATCGCTTTTTTTACGCCTCCACCAGCAGCGTTACAAGCCAAGATGCATAGGATAGGTCTCAATGCTTTGCCGGAGATTGGTTTATTTGTTAAATTGCCACTAGGATCTGTCCAGCCAAGGAAATATTTCAACATGGTATTGATTTTTGTGTTTCCTGCGGGAAATTCATTTTGCATTATTGAATTAACTTGTGTGTGATATTTCGAAAATATCTTTGTCACGTGTTCGTTATAATTTGAATTCAGGGAACTGCTCTTACTTGAAATTTCTTGATGCACCAAATATTCCTATAATCAAATTTGCGTTATCTTTGATTGCGTTTTCGGGTAATAATTCACAGTAT
Organism: uncultured Dehalococcoidia bacterium; assembly: GCA_964645865.1. GTDB lineage: Bacteria > Chloroflexota > Dehalococcoidia > Lucifugimonadales > OSU-TB39 > OSU-TB39. The sequence continues at coordinate 17,059 of CAZYCG010000004.1, forward strand.
ATATTTGGAAACGCGAGTTGTCCAAAATCAGAGGTTTATAGAGTGTATGAATCTGTTGTATATGTTTAAAACTTTGTGTTATATTTCAATCTGCTTGTACGATGGAAAATTTTGATGAGTATTATCGCCAATATGGCCTTATAACAATTTTTTTGGCAATAGCAATATCTGTGCCAATAGGTATGATGTTGTTGTCTTGGGTTTTCTCCTTGTTAGGAGTCAGGCCTAGTCTCCCCAGTTCAATAAAACAGAGTATATATGAATGCGGATTTGAGACCGTAACGGGTATGTGGGAAAGGTTTAATTTCAGATTCTATAGTTTTGCAATATTGTTCGTTTTGTTTGATGTTGAAGCGATTTTCCTATTTCCTTGGGCAGCCCAATTTGGTTACTTATCGAAGGAATTCGGTCTTTATATATTGCTAGAAATGTTAGTTTTTATCGGTATTTTATTTTTTGGTTGGCTATACGCTTGGAAAAGAGGAGATCTAGAATGGACGTGAACTCTGGAATTTATACGGGCTCCCAATACGAACACGAATATGTAGAAAAGAGTTCAGAAGAATTAGATAAATCAGAAGGTGAATATATAGATTTTCTCAAAACAAATCGCTTGGATCCCATACCAGCTTTCGGCGAGATATTATCTAGCGAAGAGTCGGAGCAGATAAACAGGAATGTGGCTTTAACTACTTTAGATTCGTTAGTAGGATGGGCTCACAAATCATCTGTTTGGCCGTTGTCTTTTGGATTAGCTTGTTGTGCTTTTGAGATGATGGCCAGTGCTATGTCCAGATTCGATCTCTCTAGATTTGGGATGGAAGTATTTAGGACATCGCCAAGACAAGCAGACTTAATGATTGTTGCGGGTACGGTTACTTGGAAAATGGCTCCAGCTATTGAAAGGATTTATGAACAAATGGCTGATCCTAAGTGGGTTATTTCAATGGGGGTTTGTGCTACTAGTGGAGGTCCATATTATGGTTCCTATAGTGTTGTGCCTGGTGTAAATAAAATTGTGCCTGTCGACGTTTATGTCCCAGGTTGCCCTCCTCGTCCCGATGCACTAATTTACGGGATAATGCAATTGCATGAAAAGATTCAAAAGGCTTCTAAAGGCTGAATGTATTAAAGGGATTCTGGAATAATAATGACCAAGATTTTAACAGGTAAAGAAATATCAACGAAACTTAGTGGTGTCGGTGATTTTAATGAGTTCGATGATGTGTCAGTATGGGTTCCCAAAAAAGAAATTTTAAGAATATGTGATTTTTTGAAAAATGATGCTGAGTCTAAGTTTATATTTTTGAGGGCTATTTCAGCTGTTGACTATATCGAATATTTTGAAATCGTCTACCATTTGCTTTCAGTCGAATTTAATCATTCATGCGTTTTAAAAACCAAATGTTACGGTAGAGAAGATGCGTATTTGCCATCAGTTACGAGCTTGTGGAACGGAGCGAATTTACAGGAAAGAGAGATTTGGGACTTGATGGGGGTTAGGTTTGAAGGACATCCTAATATGAAAAGGATTTTGTTATGGGAAGGATTTGAAGGCCATCCTTTAAGAAAAGATTTTACAGAGTCAAAGTAGAAAATAAATGCCTATAGAAACAAAACCAATAACTATTAATCTCGGGCCACAGCATCCAAGTACGCATGGAGTCTTTAGGTTGAGAGTTACTCTTGACGGAGAACAGGTGATCGACGTTGAGCCTGTTTTCGGGTATATGCACAGAGGAAGTGAGAAATTGGCTGAACAAAGGTCATATACTCAAATAGTAACCTTAACTGATCGGCTTGATTGGGTGTCGAGTATGAGTAACAATCTTGCTTATGTAAGATCAGTTGAAAAATTAGCGGGAATCGATGTGCCGATAAGAGCGCAGTATATTAGAGTGATATCAGCTGAATTACAACGTATAGCGAGTCATTTGGTTGCTACAGGATTTTTCCTTCAAGAACTTGGTGTATTTGGTACAACTCTTATGTACTGTTTTAGAGAAAGGGAAAGAATCCTTGATCTGTTTGAAATGCTGTGCGGTGCACGGATGACCTTAAGCTACATGAGGCCAGGTGGTGTTACTCAAGATGCTCCTGACGTTTTTTGGCAGTCCCTCGACCGTTTTGTTAGTGATATGCCAGGTTATGCAGATGAATTGGAGAGTATGATTAATGACAATGAAGTTGTGCTAGCTAGGACTAAAGGGATAGGTATTATTGAAAAAGATTACGCAATTAATTCGTCCGTCACGGGCCCAATATTAAGAGCAACTGGTGTCAATTGGGATTTGAGGAAATCAGATCCTTATGAAGTATATCGGGATATGGATTTTGATGTTCCTGTAGGTTCTACGGGCGACACCTACGATCGTTATTTAGTAAGAATTAAGGAAGTCAGGGAAAGCCTTAAGATTATAAAACAATGTGTCAAACGTATTGAGCCGGGTCTTGTGCGTACTGAAACCAACTATTTTGTTAGGCCTCCTATAGGAGAAGTATATTCGTCAATAGAAGGGCCAAAAGGAGAGTTAGGTTTTTATCTTGTTAGTAATGGAGATATAGCTCCTTATCGATGCAAAATCAGAGCCCCTTCTTTTCTCAACTTGACAGTTTTAAAGGAAATATTAACTGGTGGCAAATTCGCTGACTTAATTGTGGTTTTTGGTAGTTTTGATGTTGTGATGGGAGAAGTTGACAGATGATTGATTTTAATACGATTAATGATTTGATTAATGGTTTTATACCGGATAGTCTAGCTTGGCTAGGATATGCTGTTTCAGGGTTCGTTTATGCGTTTATGATAATAAACCTTGTAGTTATGACAACAGCCCTATATATATGGTTTGAAAGACGTATGATGGCGAGGTTCCAATCACGTTTAGGCCCAAATAGATGGGGCCCGTTTGGGTTGTTGCAGCCGATAGCGGATGTGCTGAAACTGCTAGCTAAAGAAGATGTTATCCCTACAGTTGCTGATAAAAAATTATTTGCCCTTGCACCTATCATTTTGTTATTCCCGGCATTAATCGTTTTCAGTGTAATACCGTTATCTGAAGATTCATTTCTGGGTGGGCTAAATGTGGGTGTTTTATTTGTACTGGGTGTAACTGGAATTAATACCATAGCAATTTTAATGGCTGGTTGGAGTTCTAGAAACAAATATGCTTTGTTAGGAGCGATGCGTGGTGTGGCGATGCTTATCAGCTATGAAGTTCCTATGGTTATAACTTTGTTGGGAACCGTTTTGATGGCTGGGTCCATTTCTCTTTCGGGAATTGTAGCAAGCCAATCTGTATGGTTCATTATTACTCAACCATTGGGTTTTCTTGTATTTATAATTGCTGCGTCAGCTGAAATGAGTAGAGCTCCTTTTGATATGATCGAATCTGAGTCAGAATTAGGATCTGGATATCATACAGAGTACAGTGGTATTAAATTTGGAATATTACAATTGGCTGAATTTATGGCGCCTATCGTAACCGCTGTGTTAGTGACAGTATTATTCCTCGGAGGAGCAAATTCACATTTTGGTATTCCAGGTCAATTTTGGTTTGTATTTAAAGTATTTTCCGTAGTGTTTGCTTTATTATGGGTGAGAGTAACTCTACCAAGATTAAGAGTGGATCAGATAATGGCATTTGCTTGGAAAGGTTTGTTGCCGATGGCGATAATTAATACTTTAGTTATAGCAATCGAAATTTATTTGTTTAATGATTCTGTAGGTGCTGTCCCAAGCATTAAAACTCAGCATCTATTAATAATGGCTGTAATTAATTGGGTTATAGCAGGTTTAACCGTTTATTTGATATCGCGCTTGATGATTAAATCGAGTTCAAGAGATTCTATTTCTCAGGAACATGGAGATACTGATAAAGTGTTTTTAAATAAGGAGAGTGTAGTTTAATATGTATGGTTTTGGTTTAATTAAAGCCTTTTCAGTTACTCTCAAGAATCTGTTGATTCCAAGTAGAATGTTTACTCATCATCAATATCCCGATCGTAAATTGGGTCCTTTAGATTTGGCGAAACAAGCGGATAAAAATATTTTACTTTATGTTATTCAAAATCCGAAAACTATAATAAAGTCATTGCTTGGATTGGTTGTACAATCTGATAAATTTCCCCAGCATGCAAGATTCAGAGGCCAAGAATTTGCTTGGTATGAACAGAGGTGCACAGGATGTGCTAGTTGTGCTAAGTATTGTCCGCTAGGAATTATAGAAATAGTGACTGGGCGTAGCGAGGATTACTTACAAGATGGTGGTAAATATAATATTGATGTATTCGATATAGATATTGGCAGATGCATGTTTTGTGGGTTATGTGTTGAAGCTTGTCCTTACGACGCTTTGCATATGGGCAGTGGGTTTGAGGAAGGTGTTTATGACAGACAAGATCTGATTGTTGATGTAGAAAAATTGAAAAAATCATCCAAGCATCCTAGTGCTTGGTTTAGACCTCAATTGAATGAAGAAGATTATAATCCTCAAAAACATGATCCTCTCGAATGGACTCAAGTCGGAAGACATGTGAAACCTTCTTCAAAAGACCAACAAGGGAAATGGGCTGACCGTTAATGGGTACTATCGAATCTACTATAGTTGTTGATATAGCTTTTTATGTTTTGAGCATTATTGTACTTGCTGGTGCGATTGGTGTGGTAACAACTAAAAGTGTTTTTAGGGCGGGAGTGATGTTGATAGGTTCGTTTTTTGGTGCTGCAGGGCTGTTTATATTGATGAGGGCAGAATTCATAGGGGTTGTCCAGATACTGATTTATGTTGGTGCAATTTCAGTATTATTATTGTTTGGAACTCTTATGACCAGAGATGTGGAGTATGCCAGTTTAACCAATAACAAGAAAGTCCCAGGTATTGTAATATGCGCTACTTTACTCGCTGTATTCATATTTGTAATTGTTACTTCTCAATTAGACATTCAGAACATAAGTAACACTGCGGGGAATGATTCTTATATAAATGCGATTCCTTATTTAGCTGAACTGCTTATGAATGAATTTGTTGTCGTTTTTGAAATAGTATCGGTTTTGTTGTTAACTGCCATTATAGGCGGTTTGATGCTTGTCAGGGAGAATAGAAGTTGAATCTTGAGAACTTTCTTTTATTGAGTGCCATTTTATTTTCAATTGGATTATATGGCGTCATATCCAAAAAAAATCTCATAATTGTATTGATGGGGCTAGAATTAATGTTTAATGCTATAAATATTAGTGCAGTAGCATTTTCTAGATACGTTACACCATATGCGCAATTGGATGGGCTGAGTAATACATTTTTAGTAGGTCAGGTATTTACTTTATTTATAATTACTGTATCAGCGGCGGAAGTGGCGCTAGGTGTAGCAATAATTTTTGCATTTTATAGAAACAAAAAACTGATTTCTGTGGAAAATGCTAATATTTTGAAAAATTGAGATGAATATATTTATAGGAAGTAATATTTCAAAGAGAATTAATAATGTGGGTTGATTATATTCGTGTAAATAATTTAATGATAGCAACTATGTGGAAAGATGTTTTAGAAGGTGATGGATTGCCGACACATATATTACCTGCTGATAATATAGTTGATTGGTCTGAAGTAGGTTCCTTTAGAGTTCTAGTTCCTAAAGGAAGAGAACATGTAGCTGATGAAATAATTAGGAAACTATAGTTTATGAGTTTTACCATTGAATCTATAATCTGGGCAATATTTTTTATTCCTTTAATTTCTTTCATTTTATGTTTGTTTAAATTTAAGGTAGGCGAATCTAGAATAGCAGGGGTGATAACTGTTTTTAGCATAGGTGCGAGTTTCATCCTGTCTCTATATTCATTTATCAAAATTTTGTCTGATACTCCTCTTCCTACGGAACGATTAACATCTTTTTCATGGATTGTAATTGATTCTTTTGATGTAACATTTGGAATTATATTAGATCCGTTAACTGTTTCTATGTTGGTTGTGGTAACTTTTGTTAGTTTGTTAGTGCAGATTTATTCCATTTCATATATGAGCCATGATACTGGATATTCACGTTATTTTGCTTATATGTCATTGTTCACTGCTTCAATGATAGGGCTTGTCATTGCTTCTAATGTAGTTCAATTATTTATTTTCTGGGAACTTGTGGGATTATGTTCATATTTGCTTATAGGATTTTGGTTTACAAAACCTAGCGCTGCCTCTGCAGCAAAAAAAGCATTTCTTGTCACACGTATAGGTGACTTTGGGTTTTTGATTGCTATATTGTATTTGATATTTAACACTGATGGGGTTTCTCAGTTTGGTAATCCATTATCTATTGTTGATTTAGGTGTGAATATTGGTGAGGCTATCAAATTGGGATTAATAGCTCCAACAGTTGTTACTTGGATAGCTGTTGGTATATTTGCTGGAGCTGTTGGAAAATCAGGGCAATTTCCTTTACATGTCTGGTTGCCTGATGCTATGGAAGGTCCGACTCCAGTTAGTGCATTAATACACGCAGCTACAATGGTTGCCGCAGGAGTGTTTTTGGTTGCTAGATTTTTCCCTTTGTTTTCTTCTTCAACTACAGCAATGTCGATAGTAGCATTGGTTGGTGGTGCCACTGCTCTTTTAGCGGCGATTTTGGCGCTAGTAATGGTTGATATTAAAAAGGTGTTGGCTTATTCAACTGTCAGTCAGCTTGGGTACATGATGTTGGCTTTAGGTGTTGGCGCCTATGGCCCAGCTATATTCCATTTAGTGACTCACGCATTTTTCAAGTCTCTTTTATTTTTGGGAGCTGGTAGTGTAAATCATGCGACTGACACTTATGATATGAATGATATGGGTGGATTGCGAAAAAAGATGCCAAAGACGCATATCACGTTCGCCGTAGGAGCCTTTAGTTTAATTGGAATATTCCCGTTGTCTGGATTTTGGAGCAAAGATGAAATTTTGGGTTATGCCTTAGATGCTGGCACAGATATAAGCGTAATTGTTTTCATATTGGGAGCAGCTTCAGCTATAGCTACTGCTTGTTACGTTACGAGAATGATGTGGATGACGTTTTGGAAATCGGAATCTAAGAATATCCTTGATAGAGGAAATTCTGTACACGAATCACCTAATTTGATGGTGATTCCTTTGTATGTTTTGAGTTTTATAAGTATTGGCATTGGGTTTTTACTGAATCCACCAATTTCGTTAGGAGTAGTTAAAAAACACTGGTTTAATTCATTCTTAGATTCTCATGCTCATCATGTTGAATTTAATATAATATTAGGTATTTGCTTGTTGGTTGCTTCTATTGTGACTGTTGTAATTACCCTTTGGTTTTATAGAAATTCTATAAATCAAATCCTAAAGGGTGAAGTTTATAATCGAATATATTTGTTTATTTTTAATAAGTATTATATTGATTATCTCTATGAAAAAGTTTTCGTTTTCAAAATATTTTACGATGTTGTTTGTAAATTTACCGACTGGTTTGATCGTAACATAGTTGACGGAGTTTCTACTTTAACTACCCGAGTGACCTTTCAGGCAGGTGTGATATTGGGATTAATTCACACGGGGCAAACACAACTTTATGCTTTATTTATGGTCGTTGGATTTTTGGGTCTTGTTTTATGGTATTTGGTAGGAGCAGGTTAATTTAAAATTATGGAAAATAGATTTAGGGTTTAAAAGATAAATTGGAAAATATACCTATATTAACTGCTATTGTGTTTGCGCCTTTTATAGGTGCAGGTGTTATTGCTTTATTTATTCGTGATCATAGCAAAGTACGTATATGGAGTTTGTGTTTTGTAGTAATAGAATTGTTGTTATGTTTGATAGCATTTTTTTCATATGAAAGATTGCACCCCGATCAATTTCAACTAGTAGACAAAAGCGATAATTGGATTTCATTTTCTAAATATACCCTTTCATATCATTTAGGAGTTGATGGAATCAGCTTGCCATTGGTGTTGCTGAATGGAATATTGGGTGTCGTTGCAGTGATGGCTTCATGGAAAATAGCATATAAGGTTCCCAAATACTTTGCACTTTTGCTAGTTTTGCAGGGAGCAGTCATGGGAGTGTTTACTTCTCTTGATTTAATTCTGTTTTTTATTTTTTGGGAAATAGAATTGGTCCCGATGTATTTCCTTATTTCTCAGTGGGGAAGTGGAAGGAAAGAATATTCTGCTATGAAATTCTTGATTTTCACATTTTTAGGTAGTGCATTTATGTTTATTGGTATTATTGGGGTAGCCTTGAGCGTAGGAAGTTTCAATATAGATGGACTAGCTGAATTAGTTAGAAATAACGATGCTGCTTTCATAATACCTCAAGCCATTATTTTCGGTTTGTTATTTATCGGATTTGCTGTTAAACTCCCGGTTTGGCCTATACATACTTGGCTGCCTGATGCACACACAGACGCTCCAACTGCCGCAAGTGTGATGTTAGCTGGTGTTTTGTTAAAGATGGGTGGATATGGCATTCTAAGACTTTGCGTTTCTTTATTCCCCGAAGTTATGCTTGATGGAGCTGGTCATATATTGATTGTTGCCGGCATGATTAACGTAATATACGGGGCATTGATTACATTGAGGCAAACTGATTTAAAACGTTTGATAGCATTTAGTAGCATAAGTCACATGGGTCTGGTTCTAATAGGTATTGCGTCTTTGAATGTTAATTCCTCTCACATCGGTTTAACTGGAGCCTCAATGCAAATGTTCACACATGGCACAATAACCGGATTAATGTTTTTGGTTGTAGGTTTTATTTATGAAAAAACTCACACTAGACATATACCAGACTTGGGTGGTTTGGCTGCAAGAATGCCAATTATATCAATTGTGTTTGTGATAGCTGGATTGGCTTCACTGGGTTTGCCAGGAACAAGTGGGTTTGTTTCAGAATTATTAGTATTTGTCGGGACTTTCCCTATTTGGCAATGGTATACGGGTATAGCTGCTTTTGGGATAGTTATAACAGCTGGTTATATCTTATGGATGATTGAACGTACTTTGTTCAGAGAACCCAGAGAAAGATTTTCTGATATTAAAGATGCAAGTCGTTTTGAGATGATACCTATGCTACTTTTACTTTTTGTAATAATAGCAGTTGGAGTTTACCCTTCGATTATCAGTGATTTGTTTAATGAAGGTTCAATTGAAATAATGCAGAATGCAATTGCATCTGTTCAGGTAAATTGACTAAGTTGAAAAAAACATCATGAGTATTCAAGATTTACAATTTATAACGCCGGAAGTAACCATAATGGTTTTGGCTTTAGCGGTGTTACTTATTGATTTGCTATTAAAAGATTCAAAATATGTTTCTTTTACATTCAGCGTTTCAAGATTGTTAACATACATTCTTGTTATAGGATTATTGATTGCTTTGGGATTGATAGTCACATTGTGGTTGGGTTTGGATTGTAAAGCTGACTATTTTGTAATGTCTTGGATGACTTGTGATGAAAATGCTGTTTTGTCTGTTAACTTCAAATATTTGACTATAGATAAATTTAGTTTGATGGCTAAATTTATCTTGGTAGCAACCACGATACTTGTTGGGATTGTATCGAGTGAATATTTCTCCAAATCTTTTAAGTTCAAGGGTGAATATTATTCTCTTCTTTTATTTTCTCTTTTAGGAATGATGCTACTTGTATCTTCAACTGAGATGATAACTTTATATGTCGCCTTGGAATTATCTACTTTGCCATTGATAGCCCTATCTGCGATAACACGTAGTAACAGCGGATTAGAAGCGAGTGTGAAATTCATTATTTTAAGTGCCGTAAGTTCAGCCTTTTTGCTCTATGGATTGGTTATGCTTTATGGGGTAACTGGTACGACAGATTTAGCAAACATTAATAATGCTATAAGCCTTCAATCATCAATAAGCAATTTGATGTTATTAGCTATAATACTTGTTGTTGTTGGGTTTGGATTTAAATTGACTGCTGTTCCATTTCATATGTGGACCCCCGATGTTTATCAAGGTTCTCCTTTGCCGATAACAATATTTTTGTCGATAGCTAGTAAAATAGCTGTAATAACTGTAGCTATACGACTGTTTCACGATAATTTGTCGATTCTGTCTGATGATTGGGTTAAAGCAATTTTTGTACTTGCGGTAGCTTCAATGACTTTAGGTAATCTTGTTGCGTTAACTCAAAACAACGCCAAAAGGTTGTTGGCGTATAGCAGTATCGCTCATAGTGGCTATATGATGATTGGGTTAGCATTATTGCCTAGTGGTTCAAACGGGATAGCAACGGGTGGGTCAGCGATAATTTTTTATCTAGTTGGTTACGCGATGATGAATCTTGTGGCATTCTCAATAATATATATAGTCAAAAATAAAACAGGAAATTATGATATCAAGTCATTAGAAGGGTTTGGGTATGCTTCTCCAATATTAGGAATATCGTTGACGATAGCATTAATATCTTTGATAGGGCTTCCACCTACGGTTGGATTTATGGGCAAGTTTTATTTGTTTTCTGTAGCTATTGAACATGAAATGACATGGTTAGTGATAATCGGAGTTATTAATAGCGTTGTTTCTTCTTATTACTATCTTAGGATTGTAAAAGCTTTGTACAGTAACAAACAGCAAGCTTATGGAAATATACCAATTATAAGAGGGATTCCGATTATAGCTATTTTGTGTACTATTGGGATAATAGTTTTGGGTGTGTATCCTGGCTATTTTATAGGTTTAGCTGAAGAGGCAATCAAAGTACTTTTGTCTCCTGTATAGTAGCTGCTTGAATTAGCTAAACCTTCAATTGACAATTTTTGTGGCACCTTGCTAGACTGAGTTTCTATGCTAGTTTTTTTGTTAAGAGAATTAATTTGAATGGTTTCTGAAAATCTCATAGGATTTATTTATAAAGAGAATTCTTCCCAAGCGATGAAACTTGTGAATTCAATTATTGAAGATTTCGCCCTTGAAAACAACTCTTGGGTATTAAGCTCTCCGGAACTTCATGTAGATAATGAACAGTTAAAGGAAACTGCATTGATCATTGTTGCTGGAGGAGATGGTACTATTCTTAAAATAGCAGGGGTTTCAGCTGTTCACAGTATACCGATTGTCGGCATAAATCTAGGTAGAGTAGGTTTTATGACAGAAATCGAACCTGAGGAAATCAAATCAAAACTTAGTAAATATTTGTGTCTTGAAACAAGATTAGAGAAACGAATGATGCTAGAAGTGAATATTTCGGGTAATGAAAAGTCAGGACTGCATGCATTGAATGATGTAGTTATTTCTCATTCTGTAGTTGGGAATTTGATTGATCTTTCAATTAAAGTCGATGATGTTTTCATAGATAAATATAGAGCTGATGGTGTGATAATTGCTTCTCCCACCGGAAGTACTGCTTATTCATTTTCAGCAGGTGGTCCGATAATGTTTCCCGAAGCTAAAAACATACTGATTCAACCATTGGTTCCACATATGAAAATAGGCAGGGCGATGGTTATTTCAGGCGAATCTACAGTTGAGGTAGGTATAGAAAACGCTAATCAAGCAATTATGACTGTAGATGGCAAACAATATGAAACGCCTGTTACTCAAAACAATCAAGTAACCGTTTGTAAGAGTCCATATATTGCTACTTTTCTAAGGGAAAAAGATCCTAAAGCATTTTACAAGGATTTATTTGAATTTTTGTCCAACTGACTTGTTATTCAAATAAACTATAAAAATTGACTGAAAATAATCATTTCGAAATTATAAAAACAGATGAAGTCTACAAGGGACATGCTTTTTCTGTAGACGTCGATGAGTTACGGTCAAAATCAGGGTTGGTTTTTGAAAGGTCTGTTGTGAACCACCCTAGGTCAGTAGTAGTCCTTCCAGTGGATGCTAAAGGTAACTTGGTTTTGGTAAGGCAATATAGGCACCCAGCAGGAATTTATCTTTTAGAGGCACCAGCGGGTAAACTAGAGGGTAATGAATCGCCTATTAAATGTGCACAAAGGGAATTACAGGAAGAAATAGGATATAAAGCGTCTAATTTAAAATTGGTGACTGAATTTTATGTAAGTCCTGGATATAGTACTGAATATATGTATGCTTACCTGGCTACTGGATTAGAACCAAGCGTTCTTGAACCAGATTTTGATGAATTTATAGAAGTTGAACGGTATCCGATCAGCGAAATACATGAATTGATAACTAAAGGTTTAGTAAAAGATTTGAAAACAATTATGATAATGATGTATTTAGAAAAAAATGTGAAATGAAAAATTCATTTATTTTAAAGTGAATTGGGGAAATGTAATGGATAAATTTAAAGAACTCACTTCTCAAGTAGATAACCATATTGATGAAATTATTGAACTAGAACAAGAATTGGTAAAAATAGAATCAGTTAATACTGGAAGTATGCCTACTGGAAATGAAACCGAAGCATGTGAATATATAAGAGACTGGTTGAACCAATACAATATTCAATCTTCTATACTGGAATCAGTTCCTGGTAGAGGTAATATAATATCTAAGATTGAAGGTGAAAATTCAGTAAACGGACTTATGTTCATGTCTCACACTGATGTTGTTCCTGTGGAGGATGAGTCAAAATGGAATTACCCGCCTTTTGGTGGAGTCTTAGATAATGGAAGAATTTATGGTAGAGGAGCATCTGATTGTAAAGGATTATTAACCTCTCAAATGATGGCTATGCGATTACTAAACATAAACGAGATCAAGTTAAAAGAAAATTTGATACTTGTGTCAGGTGCAGATGAAGAACATGGTGGAAGATATGGTTTTGGTTGGTTGGCTGAAAATCATCCTGAAAAAATCACTGCTAAATATGCAGTTAACGAAGGGGGAGGTAATGCTTTAAAAGCAGCTGGCACATCAGCTTATTTGTTAGGCGTTGGTGAGAAAGGTAGGTTGCAAGTTGAAATTTCAATAAAAGGTACCAGCGCTCATGCGTCAATGCCTTGGCAAGGTGAAAACGCTTTATTTGTCTTGGGACAAGTAGTTAAACGTATAGAAGATTATCAAGCAGAACGAGATGTTTCACTTGAATTTTTCAAATATCTATCTAATTTAGCAATCGAAGATAACCCAACTATTGATAATATAGATGAAATAATTTCTGGGTTTGAATCTGAAAATAAACATATGGCAACGATGTTGAAAGCCCAATCACGCATGACTATTACTCCTACAATAGTGCATGGTGGAATTAAATCTAATTCCGTTCCAGAATCAATAAATTTGACTTGTGATGTAAGAACATTACCTCACCAAGATCAAATATATTTAGAACAAGAACTGGACAAAATTTTAGAAGGTATTAATGGAGTAGATTACACCATAGACTACATGGCAATCCCAAATTCTTCTCCGTATGAAACGTCCTTTATAGATACTTTAAAAGATGTAACGGAAAAAATTGTGGATAGGAATAATTTACAGTGGGTTCCCACGGTTTGTACTGGCTTCACTGATTCGAGGTTTACTCGGGACCTAGGAGTTGAGACTTATGGTTTTATGGGCGCCCATCCTGATGACGACCCTATGTTAACGAATATTCATGGCACAGATGAATCAGAAAGTGTTCAATCTCTTGTAGTTAGTACAAAGATAATGTTAGGTCTTGCATATGAGTTATTGGCTAAATAATTACTTAAACAATATTTTTTATATTGTAGTATGAGGTTTGTTGAATGACTGACATTGAAATATATGAACATCCAGATGGAGATTTTTCTAATCTGATATTTGCTTTTTCAGGCTGGTCTGATGCAAATGGTACAGCTACTAAAGCAGTACAATTTCTCATTGATAAAACTAAAGCAAAAAAATTCGCTGAAATATCTCCAGAAAATTTTTATGATTTCAGTTTGGTTCGACCTAATATGAAATTCGATAATTTTGGAAAAAGAATTCTTGAATGGCCTAAAAACGAATTTTATTATTCGACAGATGAATCGACTAAAGGTTTAATGTTTTTTGTCGGAGCAGAGCCTAATTTAAAATGGAAAACTTTCAGTTCTTTAATCTCAGAGTTTTGTACTGATTTCAAAATAAATATGATGATTTCACTTGGAGCGTTGTTAGATTCAGTGCCTCATACTAGACCAATAAAAGTTTCTGGTCGTTTTAGTAATAATCAATTAAAAGAACGTATGGAATGGTTGGGAGTTAAAGATTCACAATACGAAGGGCCAACTGGAATAAACACGGTACTTATGCAAGAAAGCATTGAAAAAGATGTGCAACATGTGAGTTTATGGGGGCATACTCCTCATTATGTGACATCTAGCACTAATCCTAACGTAACACTTGCTTTGTTGAATAGGGCGATGAATTTGGGAGAATTTGAAGTAGATGTACAACGCTTCGTAGATGAAGGTGATAGATTTATAAATAGAGTAAATGGGGCGGTTGAAATTCAGGGTGAAATCAAATCTTACGTGCAAAAATTGGAACAAGCTTATGATTTGGATGTTGGAACTAATGCAGATATACCTAGTTCAGAAACAATGATCGAAGAATTGGAAAAATTTCTCAATAATCAAATGCCTAAAAATGAGTAAGTTAAAAATTGATTTATGGATCAATTGCTCGTATTTAATATGGAATTGTTGGATGGTACGGGGATAGGTATGGGCGTAACACCAATAAGTTGATTTAAATTAATTTCCTGATGGGGTTGTTTCAAACCGAATTGTGAATTTATTTGAGTTGCTAATATTGAAATTTCTACAGACTTCTTCCATTTTTTGTTTTGTACTACCCCTAGAATGATTTTTGCGTCTGGGTGGATATTTTGTTTCAATGCTGTGGTAATTGTCTGGATTTGTTCTAAAGTCAAATCTTCACCTGCTTTTATGTTAATTAAAAGCCCGTCAGCGTTATAGATTGGGGTTTCGTGGTTGCTTTGATTTATAGCGTTATTCAAAGCATCTTGTGCGGCGTTGCGACCTTTGGCTTTACCAGTAGACATATAAGAAAAACCACCTTTTGAAAGGATAGAATGTACGTCAGCGAAATCAACGTTTATTAAACCTGGTATTGTAATTATGTCAGCGATTGACTGTACTCCGTTCTGTAGGACTTCGTCAGCTTTGGAAAAAGCAAGTTCTAATTTGTTTGTATATGTTTGATCTTGTAAAAGGCTGTCGTTTTCTACCACTATGGTTGTGTGAGCTTTTTTGGAAACAGCCTCTAAACCTTGGATAGCATGTTTATATCTGAAATCTCCTTCAAAAGTAAAAGGTAAAGTCATAACAGCAACTACCAGTGCTCCTTGTTTTCTGCCAATATCAGCTATGATAGGGCTAGCACCTGTACCTGTACCACCACCCAAACCAGATACCAGGAATAATAAGTCAGTGTCTCTTAACAGATCTTCTATCTGTTTTCTACTTTCCTTTATAGCTTTGCTGCCTTTCGATGGGTCTCCACCAGAGCCCATTCCAGACGTACATTTGGGACCTATTGCAAACGTTCTGATAGGATTCTGAATTTGCTGTAAAGCTTGGACGTCTGTGTTTAATCCAATGATTTCCACATTTGGGTCATCAGTTGAAATTCTGTTAATTGCGTTACCTCCAGATCCTCCGATGCCTACGATTTTAATTTTTGTCAACGATGAATTTTCCATTTTAAAACACTCCATTTGCCGTTTGATAATATTTGGTGAGGGAAATATTCAATTTAATGGACGTAGCAGGAATTTAGAAATATACCAATTGTTGGCTTTGTCGAATTCAACAAAAACTTTATTGCTTCCTGTTTTGAGGACAATTCCGGTCGAACCCTTTTTAGGCCCCCCAGTTAAATTTCCCGTATATTCGACTCTGCATCCTGGAAATAATATTTTTGAATGCGAAGAATTAACATCAGTCAAGGGTAAAGATGGATAATTCCCAATCAACACGTTAGACATTTTAAGTTGTACGATTGTGTCCATATAGAACATATTAGAACAGAACAGATGTTCTGTCAATATTTAAATGATATTGGACTTTTGGACTACAATACGTTGTAGTACTACTTCAAGATTTAAATATCGGTTGCGTCCAAGCCTTAAATCCTCCAGACGATTTGATTGTAGCTCTCATGTAAGATGAATTTGGAGGTAATTCAAAATTAAAGTTGAGGTCATCTGTTTCGTACAATAATTCACCTTCGTAACCGGTTATGCTTGTAACATATTCTGTTAATTTTAACGGGTCGTCTTCATTTGTACCGATTGATATATTTAGTGATTTATCAGAACGGTCCAATTGATCTAAATACACCCCAGTTGACGCATAAAAGTCTCCATTTTTGATGGAATCCATTATTGAAAGTTCAGAAAGAGAATCTGCCTTTACGCATATCCACCCTCTACCAGGATTTGCCATCTTGGGTGTGAAATCATGGTAATGATGGGAATCATCTGCTGCTACTCCATAAATCAATTTACCTGAACTCAAAATCCCGTCCCATATTTGTTCTGCGCTGGGTCTGGTTTTACTTCCGTAAACATTGGTGTCGTGGATACCGTTAAAAACTTCTATAGCGGTGGCACCATTGACTTGAATCAAATCACTAATTGTATAGGCCCATTTATAATTAGGGTGATTTATAGAAGCAATACCACCTGCCTCTTTTATTGAATCAATATTCGCCTGTATTGTTGAAACAACGCCATCAACTTCTATAGGTTCTACCACTCTTTCAATGCCTATACCGTTGATGTGGATTGGTACTGTAACATCATTATTTTGGATGTTCATAGTAACCTCTTCTCCTGGAATCATTAAAGGTGTTTCAGCAGTTTCAATTTCATTTCCGTAATCAAGTATTGTCCTATGATTATGGTCAGTTAAAACCAAAAAATCATATCCGTGTGCTTTGTACCATTCGGTTACTTTAATAGGATCTTCATCCCCATCAGATTTAGTGGTATGGGTATGTATGTTACCTTTATAGAATTGCTTCATGATTTTTATCCTTGTTTTACGTGATTTGTCTTATGTTAATATATTTATCATTCAATTAGTTGCTTATGTTATTGATTTAATGTTAACGATATCACTCAACTAATAATATAATCAAAACAAATATTTGTTCAGATATAAATATGCTGATACCATAAATCAAAATCAGGATTTATGTGAATATGATAATAACATTTTGGAGGATTAATTTTGGCATCAAACAAAAAAGATGGGTTTCTTATTATTGACGGTTTGAATGTCAGTAATTGGGAAAGCGAAAACGTTTATCGTGATTTGAATAAAGGCAATGTTAATGCGATTAATGCTACAACAGCTACGTGGGAAAATTATTCGCAAACTCTCGACAATATCGCTGTTTGGTATTCAAAGTTTAATAATAGAACAGATATTTCTTTAGTCAGGAAAGTAGATGATATATTCAAAGCATCTGATAATGGTCAGGTAGGAATAATAATAGGGTTTCAAAATGCATCTCCAATCGAAAATAATTTAGATTATTTATATACATTTGATGAACTTAACGTAAAAATAATTCAATTCACTTATCATGAGAGGAATTTATTAGGTAATGGTTGTTACGAACGGGTAGATGAAGGAATAACAAATTTTGGGATTGACGCAATTAAAATAATGAATGAAGTCGGGATTTTGATTGATTTGTCTCATGTAGGTATAGTAACAACTATGGAGACTATCGACTATTCGGAGAAACCTATAGCTATAACCCATGCTAATCCAAAGTCTTATCATAACGTCCCAAGAAATAAAACTGATGAAGCGTTGAAACTAATGGCCTCTAAAGGAGGAATTGTAGGTGTTACAGCTATTGCTCCATTTTTAAAAAAAGGGAATGCTTCTACTGTTGAAGATTATGTTGAGGCGATTAGTTATACAGTGGATCTAGTAGGTATAGACCATGTGGGTGTTGGTACAGATTTTACCCAAGACCAGCCTGAGGAATTTTGGAGATATATAGGTTCACAGCAGGGTACTAAGTTTCCTTCTACATTTACTGATGTAACAACTCCATCGAATTATCCAATAAATTTTGAAACTCCAGACAAGTTTCCTGTTTTGATAGATACCATGGAAAATAAGGGGTTTTCATCGGAAGAAATAGCGAAGATTCTTGGATTGAATTGGATTAGAGTTTTTCAAGAAGTTTGGGAGTGATTAGGAATTTAGAGGTAAGTTTCAATAGATAGATCATAAATTTTGCCATTATATTCAATTTTGTATTTTTGAAAATCAACTTCTGAATGTTCTTTGATTTTGTTTGAATCGGTTATTTTTTTTCCACTGTTTAAGTTTATCTCAAAATCTTTGTTGTCATACATGATTCTAATATTGGCATCTTGTCCACTTACAGTAGAAGCTAAAGATTTTATCGCTTTTTCGTAACTAAATAATATTAGGTGAGCTTCATTTAAACTGACTGGCCTAAAATTAATTTTATGATTTGGACCAGCTTGAGCTAGTTTTGAAATATCAGGAGAGATTACACTTCCTATTTTTGAATATCCTCCAGTAGTTCCTCTATCAGCCATTAAAATAATTGGTTGCCCGTTCCCAGGTATTTGTATAGCTCCAAATTCAGTTCCGCTAGATATTATATCGGCACCACCATTATGATTTATACTTGGTCCATTTAAGCGATACCCTATGCGATTCGAGTTTGATGATATTGTGTATGTGGATTCCCAAAGACGAGCGATTGATTCTCTACTAAATTTATTAAGTGAATTTGATATTAGGATTCGAAGTTCCAAAGGATTTGATGGTATGACAAAATCAAAACCGGTTAGAAAGGAAGTTTTTATGTATTCATCATTGGAGTTTATTCCTTTAAATAAGACATCACCTGTTTTTAATATTCTTCCTTCTTGACCTCCAAATTTACCGGTTAAATAAGTTGAATGGCTGCCCATTATTAAGGGAGAGTCAAATCCACCTTTTACGGATAAATAATTTATAATCCCTTGTTTAGGTGATTCGAACGATATTATATCGCCTTTAGAAATTTCTATGGGCTGCCAAAGTTGTATTTGTTTTTCGTTAAGTTTCACTAAGCTTTTTGCGCCAGTTACAGCAATAATAGCATTATCTAGAGCAGTTAATTTAGGTCCCAAAAATGTAGTTTCTAGACAAGCGAAATTCAATGGATTGTTTAATAAAGTATTTGCCGCTTTAAATGAAAATGAATCCATTGGGCCCGAGACTGGTACACCAATATTTTGGAATCCATATCTGCCAAGATCTTGAATGGTAGTTTGTGGTCCAGGGTCATTGATCTCAAATACTTTAGTTTTCATTGTTTATGCTCTTATTTGGCTTGAATTTGTCAGTTTTAACCAAATTAAATATAGTTTCATATTCATCTATAGATTTTAATGGGACAAATCTTATCAGGTCTCCAGGCGTTATAAGTGAAGGAGGATTTTTTTCATGATTGAAAAGTATAAGAGGAGTTTTTCCTATGAGTTGCCATCCACCAGGACTCTCACTAGGATAGATACCCGTTTGTTTGTCAGCAATCCCTACTGATCCTGCTGGTATTAGTGTTCTTGGAGTTGTTAATCTAGGAGTAGATATAGATTCTTCCATGCCTCCTAAATAAGGGAAGCCTGGAGTGAATCCAAGCATGTAGACAAGGTATTTGGGAGTAGAATGGATTTCAATAACTTGATCAGTAGTTAAATTATTATGTTCGGCCACAAATTCTAAATCTTCACCATATATATCACCGTATAGCACTGGTATGTCTATCACTGTTTGTTTTGTTAACTCGCTTTCAAGTTTTGATAACTGTTGTTCAATTATTTTAATCAAATGTTCATTAGATAACTCAGAGGGATTATATTGTATGAGTATTGAATTGTATGATGGGATTAATCCTGTTATTCCGAAATGCGAATTTTCTTTCAATAGGTTAAATAAGGTATGTACTTTGTTATTGATATCGGGGTTTATTTCATCCCTAAATCTTACAGAGACAAAGCAATCGCTTGTTGATTCTATTGTTGGGTTATCTGTGTTCATTGGTACTTACGCGGCGCTGTAACTGTTTTTTAACTAGCTATATTTTGTAAAGGTATAATTTCTACACCTGCAGATTTGAGAGTGTTATTTATGTTCATAGCCATTTGTACTGCTCCGGGGGTGTCGCCATGTATGCACAAACTATCAGCTTCAACTTCAATTTCATTGCCACTTATTGTAGTAGCGATACCTTCAATTACCATTTGATTACTTCTATCTGCAACTTCATTCACATCGTGTAAAACCGAACCTTCTTTCGACCTCGAGACCAAAGATCCATCATCGTTAAGAGCCCTGTCTGCAAATATTTCATTATATGCTTTCAACCCCATTTCTTTTGCGGTTTTTACCCATTTCGAACCAGATAAAGCTAGAAGTATTAGATTTGAATCATATTCTAGTATAGCTTCACAGATTGTTTTAGCTATTTTTTCATTAACAACAGCTTGGTTGTATAGAGCTCCATGGGGTTTTACATGTTGTAATTTTTTATCTTTAGTAAATGCTTGCAGAGCACCTATTTGATAAAGAATATCTGATTTTAATTCGTCCGAAGAAATATCCATGTTTCTTCTGCCAAATCCAGCTAAATCTGGATAGCTTGGGTGAGCACCGATTTCTACACCATGATTTTGTGCAAGTGTAACTGTTTTGTTCATCCAAATAGGATCTCCTGCATGAAATCCGCATGCTATATTCGCAGAACTTATATACTTGATTACTTCTTCATCATGACCTAATTTATACATTCCAAAACTTTCGCCCATATCGCAGTTTATGTCGACTTGTTTTGCCATATGCTATCTATCCTAATATGAATTTGACCAATTAATACTTTAAGTTATAGATTAAAATATTTTGATTACATTTATATATTATAGAAATGATATATATTTTGGTAAACTGAAACAAAGTTTTAATTTAATTGCTTGTTAGGAATTTCAAGCTTTTTTGTGATTTAAATATAATAAAATGTTGATGGGTTTAAATGGATAATCAAGTTCTTGCGGAAGCTTTAACTCTAACTTTAATAGGCGTTGGTACTGCTTTTGTTTTGTTGATTGTATTAATGTTATCAATAAAAACAATGTCCTATTTATTAGCGAAATTTTTAAAGAAACCGATGTTTGATGGTGTTGAGAATGAGTCTTCGTTAACTACTGACGATAACAGGGATAAAATTATAGCTGCTACTTTGGGAATAGCTGCATATAGAGCTCTATTGTCGAAACAGAAATCCGGATAAAATGAAAAGATAATGGGTGTCTATTAATAAAAATGTTTACAGACTTAAGAATAGAAAATCAATTTTGTAATGATGTGTTATTGACCGTGTCATCGGAGAGTGCAGGTGACTGAGTTTCTAGAATTTATAAATGCTTCGGGGTTCATGAATATCGGTTGGCAGAATTTTATAATGCTTCTAGTAGGGACTGCATTTATAATTTTGGCGATAAGCAAAAATATGGAGCCCTATGAACTGTTACCGATCGGATTGGGAATTTTAGTAGTTAATCTTCCTTTTACGGGTTTAGCAGCTGATCCAACATCGTCATCTGGTCATCAAGATGCAGGAATATTAGGTGTAATTTTCCATTACGGTTTATCTTTTTGGAATATAATACCGCCCATAATATTTATAGGGTTAGGTGCTATGACTGATTTCACTTCAATAATAGCGAATCCTAAAACGATTTTATTAGGTGCTGCAGCACAGATTGGTATTTTCTTAGCTTTTTGGGGTGCTCTTACAGTTCATTTAATACCTGGTATTACCGGGTTTACCATAGAAGAAGCGGCTGCAATTGGTATAATTGGTGGTGCAGATGGTCCTACTACTATATTTTTATCAGCAAAGCTTGCGCCACATTTGTTGGGTATTACTGCAGTAATAGCTTATTCCTATATGGCGAGTGTTACTTTTATTCAACCGCCTCTTATGAAATTGCTAACTACTCACAAAGAACGGATTATTGAAATGAAGCCTCCTAGAGAAGTTTCTAAATTAGAAAAACTTATTTTCCCTCCGTTAGCAATGCTTATAATCATACTAGTGGTGCCAAGGTCTGCTCCATTGATTAGTATGTTCATGATTGGCAATATGTTTAGAGAAAGTGGGGTGGTTCCAAGATTAGCTGATACTGCCTCTAATGAGTTAATTAATATTGCAACAATTTTCTTGATGCTAACTGTAGGAGCACAATTGACAGCTGATAGAGTTTTTAACCTCGATTCTATATTGATTTTAGTGTTGGGATTGGTAGCATTTTCAGCAGGGACAGTATCTGGAATAATTTTTGCCAAATTCATGAATATATTCATGAAAGAAAAAATAAATCCCCTAATTGGATCGGCGGGAGTTTCTGCTGTTCCAATGGCAGCAAGGATATCTCATCATATAGGGCAAGAATCTAATCCTAAAAGCTTTTTATTGCCGCATGCTTTAGGACCGAATGTTGCAGGAGTTATTGGTTCAGCGGTAGTAGCTGGGGTTTTCAGTTCCTTGTTGGGATAATGAATTATTTAGAGCGGTTTTTAATAGATGGATAAGAAATTTAAGATTAAAGTAAGTGAAACATGGTACAGCGTTGAAATTATTGATTTAGATGCTAATAAAGCTATTGTGTCTGTTGATGGTGAAGAGATATCAGTGGAAATAATTGAAGATGTTGTTGGCAATGTTGAACAAGATCCTGTAGTGCCTCTTGAGCAGGACTTTAAAGCCGAAACTCAACCTTCTTCTCCTAAAAAAATATCTGCTCCTAAAGTTTTTAAATCTCCTATGCCAGGTGTGATAATATCCGTAGCACATAAAGAAGGTGATAATGTTATCACTGGTGATGAAGTATGTGTTTTGGAAGCAATGAAGATGCAGCAAACATTGAAAGCCGATTGGAGTGGTGTTGTAAAGAAAGTGCATGTTAAATCAGGTGACCAAGTACTTGACGGTGATCCAATATTAGAACTTGAATAATCGCAAGGAGATATACTTTGGAAAATAACATTACTAAAGTAAATAATTTAGGTCAGTCTATATGGTATGACAATATAAGTAAAAAGATGATTTTATCTGGAGAATTGGAAAGTTTAATTAATAAAGGAGTAAGCGGATTAACGTCTAATCCAACAATATTTTTTAAAGCAATAACAGGTTCAACAGACTACGATAAGCAATTGAATGAATTAGCATTACAAACATCTGATACTGAGACCATATATGAATATTTAGTAATCGAGGACATACGATCTGTAGCAGATTTATTGAAATCAACTTATGAAAAGACAAACGGAGCAGACGGATACGTTTCTTTAGAAGTCAATCCTAATTTGGCTAACGAAACTGATAAAACTGTTGAAGAGGCTAAAAGACTATTCGAAACAGTTAATAGAAAGAATCTTATGATTAAAGTGCCTGCTACTCCAGCTGGTATACCTGCAATTAGGTCACTTATAGGAAAAGGAATTAACGTTAATGTCACTTTGATATTTTCGTTGCAGGCGTACTCTGATGTAAGGCAAGCTTATCTTTTGGGGTTAAATGATTTTGAAACTATCGGTGGAGATTTGTCTAGTGTTGCTTCGGTAGCGTCTTTCTTTGTTAGCAGAGTTGATACTTTAGTGGATAAAAAACTATCGGAAATAGATACAATTTCTTCAACTGGAATAAATGATTTGTTTGGCAAAGCAGCTATAGCTAATGCTCAATTAGCATATAAAGCTTTTAAAAATGATTTTTATTCAGCAAAATTTACTGAGCTTAAACGAAAGAAAGCTCGTGTACAACGTCCTTTATGGGCAAGTACTGGAACCAAGAATTCCGAATATAGTGATGTACTTTATCCGGATTCTCTCATAGGCAATGACACGGTCAATACTATGCCAGATGCTACATTGGAATCTTTTCTAGACCATGGAAATGTAACTGATTCTTTAGTCGGAGATGAAAACCAATTTGAAAAATATTTTGACCAACTAAATTCTTATAATATAAGAATAGAAGATATAACAAGTGAATTGCTTGATGATGGTGTTAAGCAGTTTGTTGATTCATACAATGAATTGATAATTGCTATAGAAAAGAAATGCCTACAAATCACCAAGTAGTTATATTAAGCTGAAATCGTTTGCTGAACTTATTTTTTTACAATTTCCCAATTTGTTTATTCAAACCAAATATATTATTTGATTCTAGCTTGCCAACGTAGCTCAGGGGTAGAGCAATTCTTTCGTAAAGAATAGGTCGTGGGTTCGAATCCCACCGTTGGCTTAAAATTTGATTTAATTGTTAATTAGCTTTTGGAGGCGTATATGGTACTTTGCCTGCATCTTTTAATGCATCTACACCTTCGTCAGGGGTAATTAATGCAGTTGTTTTAAGATTGGTAACGGCTCCTGCACCAGCTACTGCCATCAGCATTGATGCAATGGTTTTGTTATTAGGTGCTTCCAAAATCATAACTAGGTCATATTCACCTAAAGCCATAAAAGCCTGGACTATTTTAACTCCAAATTTGCCAAGCATAGGGCTAAGCTTTTCAAATCTGTTTTCAGGATTTTGCACTTGATTGGCCCAAGCTTCAGAAGTATAAGAACATTGGGTTAAATAATATGGCATTTAATGCCTCCTTTGTTGAATAATTGGTTTTTGGTTAACATATTTGATTGGTGGATTTACAATCAGATGTGTTCCAATACTCAAAATAAGTATAACAATTCTACGATAGGTAAATATATATCTATAAATGGAATTTGCAATAAATCAACTCAAACCAAATGTAATGATTTTATAAGAATAAATGTAATGCTTGCCACAGTGTTGAAAATATCAGCTCACAAAAAAGTCATGGCGATTGCTTTGCCGTTGATTTTATCTAATTTAACAGCTCCTTTACTCGGTTTGGTAGATACTGCAGTTATTGGTCATCTTGGTGAAGCAAAGTTTTTGGCATCTATAACAGCTGGAGCATGGATTTTCTCATTTTTATATGGCAATTTTATTTTTTTGAGGATGGGAACTACTGGTTTAGCTGCCCAATCATTCGGTTCGAAAAATTACGATGAATTAGTCAACATTGTTGTTCGTTCTCTTATTATTGGATTATGTTTTGGTATTTTAATTTTATTAATAAGAGATAGCATAATGCCTTTAGTCAATCCCTTGTTGAATCTGAGTGACGAGGTATCGGAGCATGCTTCATTATATATTTCAATAAGAGCTTTAAGTGCTCCCGCAGCGCTAATGAATTTCGGTGTTACTGGTTGGTTGATAGCAATGCAAAAAACCAAAGTAGTATTATTTTTGGCATTTGTAGTAAACGGATTGAATGCCATACTAGATGTAATATTTGTAAATGTTTTTGATATGGGTGTTAGTGGTGTTGCCACTGGTACTTTAATATCCGAATGGATAGCATGTTTGATTGGCCTTGCAGTCGTTTTTTCAACTATAAAGAAAATTAATTCGGAAATAACTTTGTCCAGTATTTTTAATAAAAGTTCATTTGGATTACTGTTCAACATAAACGTCGATATATTTTTAAGAACTTTATGTTTAACGTTAAGTCATCTATGGTTTATAAATAGGAGTTCTACAATAGGAGACTTGCAATTAGCAGTTAATGGTGTTTTATTAAATTTTCATGTATTTGCAGCATTCTTTATCGATGGTTTTGCATTTACTGCAGAAACATTAGTGGGTGAATCAAAAGGTGCACGAGACTTTAAAATGTTTCGAGAATACGTTATAACGTCATCTTTTTGGTGTTTACTGGTAGGTGCTTTTTGTTCCCTCATATTTTTAGGATTAGGGTCCAATATTGTTGAGTTGCTTACGGATATAGACGCCGTTAATCAGCACTCTGGACCATATCTTATTTGGGTTGTGGTTTTACCTGTAATAGCAGCAGTAAGTTACCAGCTCGACGGAATCTTTTTAGGTGCGACCCAAACCTCAGCAATGAGAAATGGAATGTTCATTTCCCTGTTAGTTTTAGTAGGTACTTCTTTTTATTTGGTTAGTAATTTTGGTAATCATGGGCTGTGGGGATCATTCGTTTTATTTATGTTAGCGAGATGTATTACTCTAGGATTAAAATACAGGAATTTAGAAAAAACAATTGTAGGGGATTAATTTAAATACATTAAAATTCTATGGGTGTGGGAGATTCTAAATGGAATATTTTTCTAACAGGTTCTATTATTGTCCAAGTGGTATTGGTGCCATTTGGTATAAATACTAAATCTCCGGTATTATATTCTTTAGCATCAGCGTTATCTATAGCGATGGATATTTTGCCTTGAATCAGGTAAAAAGTTTCATTCCAAGTATATTCCCAGTTGAATTTTCCAATGCTACACGACCATACTCCATTACACAGTAATTTGTTTTCTGATTGCCATAATACAGTTCCATGTGCTTCCGCATCTCCTGATAGTATGTTTGATTTTTCAATTGGCCATGGGGTAAGTTCAGTATGATGAGCTGTTGTAGATGTAATAGTTCTTTTCGATTCGGACATTTTTTTCTCCTATGACGGCTTAAGTCTAAGTATTGTACTTTCTTATGGGGTTTAACTCAAATATCGATAAGTATTTTAGGTTAAAACCCTGGGAATTTAATCTGAGTATATTTATTTAAAGTTACCGTAGTTTTGATGTTTGACACTCCTACTCCAATCATCCGTATTTTGCGGTATGCTAGTAATTCGGGTTTTGCTAAAGATATCACTATCTTACTGATATCCTCACTCGCATTAATTGGTGAACCAGAACTGGCTTGTCGTGTTATAGTTTTGAAATCGTGGAATCGTAGTTTTAGTTTTACTGTATTACCAAAAACAGAATCCTTTGTTAGACTTGTTGAAACCTGTTCGCTAAGACGAATTATGACATCTCTAATTTCATCGATATCTACTATATCTTCAGGTAAAGTAACTTCAGAACTAAACGATTTCCGTTTTGATTCATATGTAAGTTGTCGGTCATCTTCTCCGTTTGCTAATTTGATCATTTGTTGGGCTTGATTACCAAATAGCATATTCAGATTTGCAATAGAAGATTTTGCTAGGTCTTCGATTGTTTGTATTCCTTGTAGGTTTAGACGCTCCGTAGTTTTGGGACCGACGCCCCATAATTTGCCGACGTTCATTGGTGCAAGGAACTTTTTTTCAGTTCCAGGTAATACGATAGTTAATCCGTCAGGTTTGTTAATATCTGAAGCGATTTTTGAGATAGATTTGCTTGTACTTATTCCAACCGAAATAGTTAATCCTAATGCTTGTAATATTGATCGTTTAAGTTCGGTGCCGGTTTTGTACAGATCATCATTATTTTTGATTAAGTGTGTTATTTCAAGATATGCTTCGTCTATTGAAAGAGGTTCTATTTTTGTGGTGAACGTTTGAAATATCTCGAAAGCTTGGGCTGAAATTTGTTTGTAACGGTCAAATCTTGGATCAATTCGAATTAGATTTTTACATCTTTTTAGAGCAGTTATCATTGGCATTGCTGAATGAATGCCAAATTTTCTAGCTTCATATGATGCAGCGGCTACGACGCCTCTTGATTCAGGACTGCCGCCGACTACCACTGGTTTATTTCTTAATGAATAATCATCAAATTGTTCAACTGACGCAA
>CAZYCG010000005.1:0-6711 GCA_964645865.1 uncultured Dehalococcoidia bacterium
GAGAATTATAAAATTAACCAAAACCCTTCGAAATCACCAGTCAATCTTTAACTTCGTCCACATAACTCCAAACCTACCATCTTTTTTCATCCAATGGGTAGCTAAAACATTACCATCTGCTAATCGCACAGCTGTTGGAAAACCAAATTCAAAGCCATCAAACTCATCAACTGCTGAAATTATATTCCTAGGTCTTTCTCTTTGATTCATAGCATCATAAAGTAATCCTTCAAAAACAATACGCCATTTTTGATCTTTTATTTCCACCAAATCCATCACAATTCCCTGGACACCATACCTTCTGTTATAAAAAATCAAAAATCTATCTGCGCTTAATGGAACAGGAGTCATAGTTTGACCTGTTATCCCTGTTTCCATTGGATTACTCCAAGAATTCCCATCATCATCAGAAATCACATAACTGTTTTCCAAATCTTTCACATCGCCTAATGTTACCGTCCAAGAAGTAGCAATCAATCTACCTGGAGAAATTTCAGCTAACTTCTGTTCAAAGTATCCATTTTTCCCACATGGGTCCTCAAACAAAGTAACGATTTCCGGCCAACTTTTACCTTCATCAGACGATACTGCTGCGATAACTTTATCACCTAATTTTTTCGGAGATGTCAAAAGTGCTGCTGGAGCCAAAAGTTTACCAGAACTCAACGGTAAAATCCCATGCGATATTTCCAAGGGACAATCAAATGGCAAATCTATAACAATAGGGCCGCTCCAGTTGTTACCACCATCATGTGAAATACAAAGCACAGGTTCGTTCTTACCTTCTCCAAATTTAGAATTTACATCTCTATAACTTCTAGATCCATAAGCAAATATCGTCTTACCATCGGTACTTAAAGATAGCTTCAAAGCATTTGTAGACTTAAGGTTCGAATCTTCGTCTAAGATGGTACCTTGCAATTCCCAATTTTTCCCACCATCAGTTGATCTGGACCAATCAGTGCCACCCAAAACATTAGGGCCTCCACCAACATTGAAAGAGCATAGCAAATCACCATTTGGTAATTGAATCGCTTGAGGAAAAGCACTATCCCTATTATCTATTAAACCAGCATCTAATATTTCTATTTTGGGTTTAATACTATTACTCTCTTATAGATGTATCTACATCTAATATAATTCTTTAAAATCGCAACTATAGAAAAAAAACAATTCCTATTTTTATAATTGTAATGATTATTGAAACAGCAAACAAAGCTACTAGTGCATATATTCCTACTAAACCGTACAACCACCAAAAAAACCCAATCCCAATTAAAAGAGCAAATATATAAGCACCTTTTTCGGTTAAATACCCTTGTATCCCATTCTTTTTTATATCTTCTTTTTGTCCCGATATTATTTTTGACAGATTAAAATTCAATTCTACATACTCCTGTATTTGAAGCTATACAATGTTCTAATAGAAAATTATAACATAGCATTACTATTGCAATTCCTATTATTTATAAAACAAACTTGGTCTAATGTAAATTAAATATAAAATATTGTTAAGTATAATTGGAGCGGGAGACGGGATTCGAACCCGCAACATCCACCTTGGAAGGGTGGAACTCTTCCAGTTGAGCTACTCCCGCATCAAATCAATTACATGTTTGTAATATAAACTATGATTTTAATATAAGCTTATAGCCGATAACAATGCTTAATCAAATGTCAAAGTTGCTTTTTGCATTTTGAACTATTTCTTCACCGATTATTAAACTCGCAGTTGCTGCTGGCGATGGCGCATTTAATACATGAATAGATTTAGGACCTGAAAGTATCTTGAAATCTTGTACGATTTCACCTTTAAAGCTAACTGCTTGCGCTCTTACTCCTGCACTCGGGTTAGATAAATCCTCTTCCTTAATGTCAGGAACTAGCTTCTGTAAAGATTTAGCAAATACTTTTTTAAATAAAGACCGATACTGTTCATCAATACCGGTTTTCCAATGGGTTGCTGACATCCTCCAAAACCCAGGAAATCTCAAATATCCGAATAAATCAGCTATACTAAAGTCTGTTTTTTTATACCCTTCTCTGGCAAATGCAAGAACGGCATTTGGACCTGCTTCAATAGTGCCATCAACTCTTTTTGTAAAATGCACCCCTAAAAATGGTAATTCAGGTTGCGGGACTGGGTAAATCAATCCTTTTATCATTGAAGATTTTTCAGGTATGATAGAAAAAAATTCACCTCTAAACGGAATTATTCTAGTATCAGAGTACACATCCATTTTATTCGCTATTTTATCAGCATATAACCCTGCACAGTTTATAGTCCATTCTGTCTCAAAATCACCATCAGTGGTATTCAAATAAGTCTTACCATTCTGAAATTTATATCCAAGAAACTTACAGGAAGTAAAAAGATCCACCCCTTGCTGTTCAGCGTCTTCAGCATAAGCTTTAGCAACAAGTTTATAGTCAACTATACCCGTATTGGGTGAATGCAAAGCTCCGAGGCCACTTGCATGTGGTTCAATGTCTTTTATTTCATTTTTATCAATCATTTTTAAACCATCAACCCCATTTGCTACACCACGACTATGTAAATCTTTCAACATTTCTAACTCTTTAATGTCTGTAGCGACAATCAATTTGCCACAAAGCTCATATTCAATACCTTTGATATCGCAATATTTTCGCAATTCTTTGTTACCCGCATAACAAAAATTTCCTTTTTTAGAACCGGGTTTGTAATAAATACCTGCATGAATCACACCACTGTTATGCCCTGTCTGGTGCTCAGCAAACCCATCTTCTTTCTCTATAACTGCTATATCTAAGTTGGGATATTCAGAGGACATTTTCATAGCAGTAGACAATCCCACTATACCGCCACCTATAATAATTACGTCATACGTTCTCAATATACTGACTCCCATTCAAAATAGCTCATAACTGAAAAAGTTTTAGTTGAAATTAATTTATGTTTTTGTGATTATAAATAATCTCTTAGGCTTAAATATAAAATATATCAAAAGATATCAAGAAACTAAAATGATTCATACAAATTGCAAATGAACGCTACAACTTCCTTTAAATGCATATCTCAAGATTGTAGAGAAACTTACGACTTAAACGAAATCGTATATAGATGTGTCAGGTGCAATAGCTTACTTGAAGTATCCCACAACCTTAATAATCTAAACAGACGAGGTGCATCAGCATGGATGAGACTTTTTGATGAAAGATACATGAAAACAGCTTATCCATTTGGTAGCGGCGTATGGGGGAAAAAAGAATGGGTACATCCAGATATAGAAATAGAAAACATCGTGTCTCTATATGAAGGAGGCACTAATTTATTCTGGGCTGAACGATTCGGAAGAGAATTAGGTATGTCAGACCTTTGGATAAAACAATGCGGCAACAGTCATACCGGATCATTTAAAGACTTGGGGATGACTGTACTGATATCTAATGTAAAGCAAATGATATCAAATGGTACTGAAATAAAAGCAGTGATTTGTGCTTCAACTGGAGATACATCAGCTTCCCTAGCAGCATATTGTGCTGCAGCAGGAATACCAACAGTAGTACTACTCCCAAAAGGTAAAATATCTATTTCCCAATTAATTCAACCACTATCAAACGGAGCCATTACTCTAGCAGTAGATACCGATTTTGATGGTTGTATGAATTTGGCAAGAATGTTAAGCGATGACAAAAGTTTTTATTTAGCTAATTCTATTAATCCCTTACGTATAGAAGGACAAAAAACTATTAGCATAGAAATCGTACAACAAGATGATTGGGCAGTTCCTGATTGGGTGATTGTACCAAGCGGTAATTTAGGTAACGTTACAGCTGTCGGTCTTGGATTCAAAATGATGCATGAACTGGGGTTGATATCTTCATTACCAAGATTAGTTGCGGCACAATCTGCTAACGCAGCTCCATTGTTTAAAAGTTATGAAACAAACTATCAAAGATTTGAACCAATTAAATCCAAACCAACACTTGCAAGTGCTATCCAAATTGGAAACCCAGTCAGTGCACCACGAGCAATACCAATACTTAAAGAATTTGATTCGGTCGTGACAGCTATAAGTGAATCAGAGTTATCCGCAGCAGCAGCAAAAGCTGACCGAACTGGTCTATATTGTTGTCCACAAACAGGAGTTGCTTTAGCATCCTTAATGAAACTCTTAGATTCAGGCACTATACAAAAAAATGAAAAAGTAATCGTTCTTTCAACAGCTAATGGCTTAAAATTCACAGACTTTAAATCCGGTTATCATGATCGGTCTATATCAGGGATAAATATACAACTAGATAATTCTCCAATTGAGGTATCTAGTGATTATAAAACCTTGTTAAATACAGTAAACGACAATATAGGTTAGCAATGCAATTATCCTAAGCGATATAAATGCTTATTGAGGAAATAATGACCAAATTAATATGCCACGAAAATAGTTATATCAAAGAATTTGATGCAAAAGTTACTAGTATTAGAGAAACAGGAATAATTTTAGACAAAACAGCTTTTTATCCAGGTGGAGGAGGTCAACCAGCAGACAAAGGATCGATAATATTTGAAAATAGTGAATACACAATAAACGGAATCGTTAAAGAGGGTGAAAATTACATTCATAAAATAAATTCTCATAATATTCGAATAAACGAAACAGTCCGTGGAATAATTGACTGGGAAAACAGGTATAACCTCATGCGTACCCACACTGCTTTACATATTCTTTGCGGAGTCATATGGCGTGATTACAAAGCATTGGTTACAGGAGGAGATATGAAACCCCTTTCGGCACGGATGGATTTTGAATTAGATACTTTATCATCAGAATTTGCAAAAGAAGTAGAAGAAAGTGTAAATAAAGAAGTGGAAAATGAACTTGATATAGAAATCAATATAATGGAACGAGAAGAAGCTTTTAAAATACCTGACCTTATTAGAACCAAAATAAACTTACTACCCGATTCGATACAGCAAATTCGCACAGTTAATATAACTGGATTGGATCTACAAGCAGATGGTGGCACACATGTCAACAATACAAAGGAAGTAGGGAAAATCATTGTCATAGGTCACGAAAGTAAAGGTAAAATAAACAAAAGATTAAGAATCAAGGTAGAAAATTGAACGATAAAGTAAACTTCAATTTCGAAAACTTAATATCAAACTCTATACCTGATTTAATACCTCCGAAAGAACATCCAAAACCCAAATATGATTTTGGAGTAGCATATCCTGATCCAGAATCAATCCCAGTTTCAGGGTTGATAAACTCTCTCAGCTTAGGTCTTGAAGAAGAAGGCAAGGACCTTGCATATTACCCACATCCCGACGGATATACCCCATTAAGAGAATTTGTTTCAAAAAAACTTTCTACTGAAAGAAATATTTCTATTGAACCGGATCAATTAATCCTGACTGATGGGTCTCTCGAATCGATTTACATGGTATCTGAAGTACTTATTGACCCAAATGATGTTGTGCTAACAGAAAAATATACTTATAGCGGCACCTTGCGAATTTTCAAAAGGTTCAGTGCGGACGTGATTGGAATACAGTGTGACGAATTTGGAATGATTCCGCTGGATTTGGAAAAAAAAATAAACGATTTGAAAAGTGTAGGTAAAAAAATTAAATTGTTATATACCATACCTACTTTCCAAAACCCGTTAGGGTTCTGTGTTTCTAAGACAAGACGAATTGAACTTTTATCCATAACACAGAAATATCAAATACCTATATTGGAAGATGATTGCTACGTTGAATTGAATTATAAAAAAACCAATTATCCTTCAATCTACTCACTCGACTCATCAAACTCCATAATTTATGTAGGATCATTTTCAAAAATAATTGGTCCCGGAATCCGGATGGGTTATATCGTCGCACCCGATGCTATACTCGACAAACTAAGAATCGTAAAAAGCGGAGGAGGCGTCAACCAATTCGCTGCAATTGCAATTCACCGATATGCTACTTCAACTTTGAATAAAGACATTGTTATTCGCAATGACATTTTAAAAGTTAAAAGAGATGCAATGTTACAGGCGTTAACTAAATATTTTAATTTTGATGATAAGGCTAAATGGAGTATACCTGAAGGTGGGTTGTACATTTGGTTAGAATTAAATCCAAAATACGATTTGGTAAAATTATTACCTATAGCCAAACAACATAGTTTAAGCTATCAACCAGGTATAATGTTTGACCCAGATTCAAAATCAGGTAAAAATTGTGCTCGCTTATGCTTCGGATATAACCAAGCCGAACAAATTGATCCAGGCATAAAATTATTATCAGAATTGGTTATTAAGAACCACGACTTATAATAAATTCAGGTTTTGAATTTAGTTCATAACCGAATCTCTGGAATTAAATTTATTTGATACTAAATCCTTAAGCAATAATTCATTCTTTTCAAGCAATTGAATACTTTTTAACAAACGCTTTTTAATAGAACCTTCCTCCAAGAGACTTTGTAATTCTATATTTCCAACTGCTATCAAACATGATGGAGCAAAGTATGAAAGCTCTAACAATTCAGTAGGAATCTTGGGATTACTCACAAATTCTCCTCTCAAAC
Organism: uncultured Dehalococcoidia bacterium; assembly: GCA_964645865.1. Lineage (GTDB taxonomy): Bacteria > Chloroflexota > Dehalococcoidia > Lucifugimonadales > OSU-TB39 > OSU-TB39. The sequence goes on from CAZYCG010000005.1 coordinate 6,567, forward strand.
CCGATATTAATCTGTAATTACGTTTAAGTAATTCTTTTAATTCTAAAACCATGCAATCCGATACATCTTTTTCTGAATTTTGATCATCAAACAAAATATCAACGTTCGCTTCAAGAAAAGCTTTGTCCTCAATTAATTTAGTTAT
>CAZYCG010000005.1:6811-42356 GCA_964645865.1 uncultured Dehalococcoidia bacterium
CTTACTAAAGTGATTAATTTCATATTTTGTAGAATGTAAAATTTACAGTATAATTATAACGTTCAAAATGATTGGACATTATTTAGTTTACCCAATTATTATAGAAGGCTTGTTAAATTGTCACGCGTTAAATCTTTAAAATGTAGAGAGTGTCTAGAAGAGTATCCAATAGAACCTATCAACGTATGTGAATTTTGTTTTGGCCCCCTAGAAGTCGATTACGATTACGATTTGATAAAAAAGAATATTTCTAAAGATAAAATCAAATCAGGGCCATTAACAATTTGGAGATACAAAGATTTATTGCCTATAGAAAATCAGAATATTATTGATCTCGGTACAGGATTCACACCACTAACCAAAGCTACCAACTTGGGAAAAAGTCTGGGATTAAATAATCTATACATTAAAAATGATAGTGTAAATCCTACTTTTTCATTTAAAGACCGTGTTGTTTCAGTAGCTACGACAAAAGCACTAGAGTTTGAATTTAAAACTCTTGCATGTGTTTCTACGGGCAATCTTATGGGCGCTGTAGCAGCCCATGGTGCAAAAGCGGGTATGGAAACCGTGGTCTTATTCCCTTCAAATCTTGAACAAGCCAAAATTGTCAATTCATCTATATACGGGCCAACACTGGTAGCAATCCACGGCACATATGACGAAGTTAACAGATTAGGCAGTGAAATAGCAGATAATAATCCGTGGGCCTTTGTAAATATAAATATGCGTCCTTTTTACGCTGAAGGCAGTAAAACTTTAGGGTATGAAGTCGCAGAGCAACTTGAATGGTCGGTCCCTGACCACTGTATCGTACCTGCAGCTTCAGGAGAACTACATACAAAAATATGGAAAGGATTCCAAGAAATGGAAGCGGTAGGTTTGCTTGAAAATGTTAGAAGTAAAATGCACCTAGCTCAAGCATTAGGATGTTCTCCAATAGTCCAAGCCTACAAAAACAATGAAAAACAAGTGGCACCCGTAAAGCCAGATACTATAGTTAAATCTTTAGCAATAGGCAATCCGGCAGCAGGTGCATACGCACTAGAGACCTTAAGAGAAACAAATGGCGAAGCAATAGCAATTAGTGACCCTAAGGTAATAGAAGGCATACAATTATTAGCTGAAACCGAAGGGATATTTACTGAAACTGCTGGTGGGGTAGTAATATCAGCGGTAAAAGAGTTAGCAGAAAATGGAATTATTAAGCCCGACGAACTAGCTGTAGCTTATATAACTGGTAACGGCTTAAAAACATTCGAAGTAGTTGAAAATACCGTTGAATCTGTTTATTCTAAACCTGATTATGGAGATTTGAAAAAAACATTGAATTTAAATTGACCAAAATGTAAAGTTTTAACTCATATGAGCATTAAACAAATACGACTTAAGTTCCAAACTAATTTAATATCAGAACCAGTGATATACCAACTAGGTCATAAGTTCAAAGTTATAACCAATATAAAAAGGGCGAATGTAAGACAAGATACCGGCTGGGTGATTCTAGATTTGGATGGTAGTGACAACGAAATATCTGCTTCTTTAGAATGGATTACCTCTCTTGGAGTAGACGTAGACATAATCAAATAATTTTTAAGTTCAAATATCGACAAGAATTGATTTGGAGGAGATTGATGGAAATTTCAGTAAGGATACCAACACCACTAAGACGATTAACAAATGGACAAGATAAAGTAACATTATCGTCTACCACGATAAAAGATATGGTAGATGATCTTGAAGAAAATTTTCCAGGTATGAAAAAAAGGTTATGTGACGATGAAGGGAACTTGCGAAATTTTGTTAACGTTTATGTTAACGGTGAAGACGTACGATTTCTTAACGGAATTGATACAGAACTACAAAACGGAAATGAAATCAGCTTAGTACCAGCAGTAGCTGGGGGCAATTAACTAACAAGTATCCGATTTTATTTACAAAACTGCGTACCCGACTATGTTAGGTATCGTTATTGGCAATCCTACAGACAATTGATGATTTTGCAAATAAATTTTCTCGAAGCCGCAACTAGAAATAGCTTTTTCAAGATCCCTGTTCAAATTGCACCCGTTTGTCAAATACTTCCAAATCGGATTAATATAATCTTCAAAGCTGCCTCTAAATCCCTCTGGAGATTTAACATGTTCATAAAAATAAAACATACCACCTGATTTTAAAACTCTTGTAATCTCTGAGAGAGTAGCTTCCAAATCATCTACAGTGCAGAGTACTAACGTTGTAACTATAGAATCAAAAGAATTATCGGCAAACGGTAGGTTAATAGAAGTACCTCTCACTGAAGTCACATCAATGTGAGACTTACAAGCTGAATCAATTATTTTTGGAAACATATATTTATTTTTTTCTAATATCGTCAATTCGGTATCATTTTTATAAAAAGTAAAATTCGCACCAGTTCCCGCCCCTATTTCCAATACGTTACCTGAAGCAGTCCCTGCAGTCATTTTCCTAAACTTTACCAATTTAGGTTCTACAGATTGGTTTACCAAGTCATAAAGAAAAGCAAAAATTTTATCATTTAAATTCATAATGTAATTCGATATAGTTTTACTATTAAAGCATTTTTTTTGGCATGTTATAATCACAAATATTATCAAACCAAGCCACTATAAAGGAGAATTAATCCGTGGATCTTCAAGGTAAAGTAGCAATAGTTACTGGCGGTAGTGGTGGTCTCGGCAAATGCATATGTAATGCTTTAGCTAAACAAGGGGTCAATCTAGCAATTTTATATAACAATCATTACAAAGAAGCAAAAGCACTTTCAGATGAACTGAACGATCAAGGATATGATTCTTCTACATATCAATGTGACGTAACAAATCCTAAACAAGTGGATCAAACTGTTGAAAAAGTAATCAAAGATTTCAAAAAAGTAGACATCTTGGTCAACGATGCAGCATACAATATATGGATACCATTCCAAGATTTAAACGCTCTCACATATGAACAATGGAATAAGATAATAAATATAAACTTAACTGGTCCTATGTTATTTATAAAAGCTGTTGCAGCTCCAATGAAATTACAAGGGGCTGGGCGAATTATAAATATTGCTTCGGTTGCAGGAATGGCACCAGTTGGTTCTTCCATTGCCTATGGCGTATCAAAAGCAGGCTTAATCCAATTGACAAAAGGTATGGCGGTAGCGCTGGCACCTGACAATATACTAGTAAATTGCGTATCGCCAGGATATTTAGAAGGAACCCGAATGTCAGATAATTTAGCCGAGGAATATAAAGACCAGGCTAGAAATGGAGCTGTTTTGAAAAAAGCAGCGGATAAAGATGATATCGCAGAACAAGTAGTTACATTTTGCAAAACTGACACGACTACTGGTCAAACACTGGTTATAGATGGTGGAAGGTTATTTCATTAGTTATCCAGTTATAACAAGAAAATTTAGGAGACCTAATTGTCAACCAAAACAGAAAATTACGATGTATTAATTGCAGGTCAAGGTGCAGCAGCATTTGCAGCTGGATTATATGCCGCAAGATACCAAATGAAGTCTATTATTATAGGTGAAACATTTGGTGGAGAAACCGCTACTGGTGGCCTGATTGAAAATTATCCTGGATATGCAGACATAGACGGCTTTGATTTAATGATGAAATTCCGTGAACAAGTAGCTTCTTATGATGTTCCTATATTGGATGACAAAGTGACTACTGTGACGAAAAATGCAAATGATTTTAAAATAGAAACCGAATCGGGAAAAATGTACTATGCAAACTCAGTCATACTAGGCATTGGAAGAGAAAGAAGAAAACTGGGATTGCAACATGAAGATGAATGGACAGGTAAAGGCGTTTCATTCTGCTCAACCTGTGATGCTCCTCTACACCGTGACAATATAGTAGCAATAGTCGGTGGTGGTAACGCGGCTATAGAAGGAGCTGTATTATTATCAAAATATGCTACAAAAGTATATCTAATATATAGAAGAAGTGAATTCACTAGACCAGAACCAGTCAACATTAAATTGTTAAATGAATCAAAAAATATAATCCAATTACTAAATACAAATGTTACTTCTTTGATTGGTGAAGATGGATTAAGTCAAATTTCGATTGATGAGCCACACAACAATGCAACCAACCTAGATGTAGACGGGTTATTCATTGAAATAGGAGCTGATCCTAGAATCGAAATTCCTAAGCAACTAAACATTAAACTAAACGAAAAAAATGAAGTTATCGTAAATAACGAAATGGAAACAAATGTAGAAGGTGTTTTAGCCGCTGGAGACCTTACTGATGCATCTGGCGACCTGAAACAAACCATAACTGCAGCAGCTCAAGGTGCAATCGCAGCAAAAGCAGCTTATGCATATGTATCAAATAAAAAAGTTGAAGCACAATCGTAAAACGAGCATTTGGTCTCATGATACGTCAGGTTATTCTTAATTGTTATTTTTATATGATTCAAAACAAATTCTTCGTATAGGATTAATGGAATCCACCCCTACCAGGAATATCCCAAACATCTTCAACAACACCATTTCTGACAACAATAAAGTCATCCCATCTGTTCACCATAATGTCCTGATAGTAAGGTAAGATAACGAATTGTTGGCCTACCTCTAACGGCATACTACCATTAGATTCCAATACTATATGATCTTCTAGTAGATTTTTCACTCGTATATTATCGTATCCCTCTACTGATGGAAGGTTATCTTTCATCCATGATAATCCTCGAAAACCTACATCTCCTATCGCGGTTTTATCATCTGGTTTACTTACAATAGTACTGAGTACTTTATTTGCTATTGCGAATTTTTCCATAAATCCATAAATAGTTCCCATCAAAGCATATGTTCCACCTTCTACTTCAGTAACTCCATCCATATCGCAAGCGACATCATGAGAAAACGTTTCGCCACTAGATACAATTTCGACATCTATTCCTTCAGCCTCTATAGCTTCTTTTGCATCAAGACAAACCTGAATAGTTACCCTCGCAGTTTCAATTCTATCGTCTTCTCCTTTATATCCTCGTAGCGCTTGATGACTCATGACACCTCTAAAATCTACCCCAGGCAGTTCAACAGCTAACTTTGCTAATTCCACAGCTTTCGAACTATTTCTCACACCTGCTCTACTCATTTGAGTATCAATTTCAACCAAAACCCCGATTGTGGATTTATGTTCAATTGCTATCGCTGAAATATCTTCAAGATTTTCCTGACTATCAATACAAACTTTTATGTCTCCTAAACGTGATAACGAACACATCCTGGCAATTTTATCTCTAGTAACTACTTGATTGGGTATCAATATATCAGTAACCCCAGAATGTACCATTGCTTCGGCTTCTGCAACCTTAGCGGTACACACTCCGCCGACTGTACCTCCTGCCCATATTTGCATAAGTGCTAATAAAGGAGATTTGATGTTTTTTGTATGCTGTCTCATCTTACATGCCGTATCTTTATAAGTTTCAGCAACAGCTTTGTAATTTTTTTCTACGGCCTCTATGTCTAAAAACAACACTGGCGTATCAAGTTCAGATAAATTAGTGCCGGCCGCTGGATGATATTTTTTCATAACTCTACTCCTAGATTAATCACTTGCATAATTATTAAGGTCATCGGTAATTCCCTCGAGCAGTTATTTCCCATACAACCTCAAGCTTTCCTCCTCTTACTCCATTTATATAATCATGAGAATTGATACACCCTCCAATATCCCATGGAACAACCCATATTTTGTCTTTAATTTTTGGATATTTATCGCATGAGTCTTCAACTATTACGGTACCATGTTCAGCACTGAGACTACTGAGTGTTAGTCCCTTCCAATCGCTTACAGTACCCACACCAACATCAGCCCCTATGGATTTCTGTCCAGAATCAGTTATAACAATTCCATCTTCAGGAGTACCAGTCACAGTACCCAAAACTCGAGCCGCAGGAATAAATTGAGACTCTATTCTTGCGAGATTAACGTCCATCAATACATAGGACCCTGCCAATATCTGGGTAACTCCACTAATATTGGAAGCCCATTCATAATCAAATGTAGCACCTAAGCAAAATTCTTCTATTTTTAAACCTTTTTTTTCAATTTCTGTTTTTGTTTCAACAATTTCCTCAACATTATTTTTATGCCTGTCAAAATCATCTATAGGGAAATAACTGCTAAAACCTTCGTAAAACCCAACAATTCCTTTAAAGTTTACAGAAGAAGCTGAATCAATTGCCTGAGCAAGATTGATACTATTTTCACCTGGCAAACAACCAAAATCTCCTCCAGAATTAATCAACAAGAAAACATCAATAGACATTCCATCCGATGAAAATTCATCTGACAACAAATTTAAACTACTTATTGATTCAACCACCACAGATACACAAATTCTTTTTGATAATGCCGCCAACCTATTTATCTTTCTTTTCGTTATTACAAAATTCAATAATAGAATATCGGTTATACCAGAATCAGCAAAAATTTCAGCTTGATCTAAGGTGGAAACACAAATTCCTCCAACCGTTCCTCCGGCATCTATCTGCTTATGAGCAATTGCAGGAGTTCTATGAACGCTAGCATAAGGTCTTAACTTTGGTTTTTTCTTATCCTCAAAAAAAGACGCCATACTTTTAATATTAAAATCTAAGTCATCTAAATCTAATACGACCGCCGGAGTATCTAATTGTAAAACATCAGTACCAATCGGTTTAACTATAGGGTTTTCCATAATCACACTACCAATTCAATATTTACCATATAAAAATAAATTTAAAGGCGAGATGAGAATAGCACAATAACCACATACAACACAATTTCAACATCTCAGCATTTGCTTTCTAATCGTAAATTTATTTAATAATGAACAAATTTCATTTAACCTTGTATAATATCAGGATCTATACTGTCTAAGAGGAACGCAGTGGAAACGTCAAACGGATATATTGAATCTCATTTATTGGAACATGAAACAATTCGTTGTTTGTACCACCCTGAATCGGGATTTATCGACACTGCTAATGACCATAAAAACTTGCTTTACATCACCTCAGAAAGGTTATTGTATTCACAAGAAAATCCGGAAACTTCCAAAACCAGCTTGATATCAATTAGGGACATAAATTCTATAGAATTCCACAATGATCAACAAAAACGTTTTTCAGGATTAATTTGGGCATCAATCTCAATATTAGTCGCAATTTTAAGCTTGGTATGGAATCAACCTATATGGACCCCTTTAATTTGCTTGATTGCTATAGGATTGACAATATATTTCATTGTTGAACACTCTACTAGGCATAGCAACAAGATTTTTTCAATTTCATCTGGTAATTCAAACATCCAAATCTCCTTAAATGAAAAGGCAGTTGAAGATGCTATAAAGTTAACAAAGTTAATATACTCTCTAAAATCGGATTTGATAAATGAAACCCAGACTCAACGCAGTACGTTTGCGTTAAGATAAATCGCCGACCCTAATTCAATCTTAAAGAAGGAACAATATCCATATCCCATTGATATTCCGGTTTGGCTTTTAATTTATACCAAGCAGCCGCTCCAATCATAGCTCCATTATCAGTACAATATTTTTTCTCAGGAATAATAACTGGGAACGGTGAATCAGTATTTATTTTATCCCTTAACAACGAATTAGCGGCTACCCCTCCACATACTATTATCCCTTTCACTTTTCTATCTTTACCAACCGCCAAGGTACGGCTAACTAAAGAATCTACTAAAGCATCTTGATATTCTTTTGCAATATTGGCTTTTAAACCAAATGGAATGTCTTCAGGGTCAAAATCTTCTGAAGGCATTTTCATTTCCAACCTTCTCAACAAAGCAGTCTTTAAACCACTGAAACTGAAATCTAACGAATTTTTAACAACGGGCCTTGTAAATTTAGTATCGGTTCCATTTGCACGAGAAGCTAGTTTCTCTATTTCAGGTCCACCTGGAAATCCCATACCAAATAAACGCGCTCCTTTATCAAAAGCTTCTCCTACTGCATCATCTCGGGTTCTAGCTAATGTTTCATATTTACCGTGCCCATTCATCAATACCAATTCAGTATGCCCGCCAGAAGCAATTAGGCACAAAAGAGGAAATCCAGGATCTACCTCTGGATCTTTATCTCCCAACCAGGCAGAGTATATATGCCCCTCTAGGTGATTTATACCTGCCACCATAACATCTTTTGCAAAAGCAATTCCCTTTGCAAAATTAACACCAACAAGTAATGAGCCTGCTAATCCTGGTCCATTTGTAACTGCAACTGCATCTATATCATCATAGTCCATTCCAGTGTTCTCCAAAACTGAAGATATTGCTGGCACTATGGAAAACAAATGTTGCCTTGAAGCAATTTCTGGAACTATCCCTCCATATTTAGCATGCATTTCTTCTTGGGAAGAAATTATATTGGACAAACAGTTCCTACCATCTTCAACTATTGCTACTCCAGTGTCGTCACAAGAGGTTTCAATTCCTAATATTTTCAAAACCAAGCCTTTTATCTAGTTTGTTGAATCCATCATTTTATACATGTTACCACCACAAATCATGGCTATTTCCTTTTCTGACAACACTTCTCTCCCATATTCTTTAATTTGGTCCAGACATTGTTTATAGGTATAGTACCTCATCACCATAGGCATATCTGTTCCCCATATAAGCCTATCCGCACCTACCCTGTCATTTAATTCCTTCAATGTAGGCAAAACCGGTCGCATAGGATAATCCCAAACGCCTCCTAAAAATATTGGAAATAATAACTGCAAATAAAAATTAGAGTTGCTTAATGGAGCAGCTTTATAAACTGAACTTGGTATCGACAACCCATCATTATTAATAAACAGTCTCCAAGCCAAACCGTGAGTCCATATAACTTTGATTGAAGGATATTTTTTCATCCAATCCCCAACCTTTCGCAATTGATAATTCAGGTTTTCAACCAAATCCGATTTTCCAGCTAAAGATGTATATCCTGGAGTAATAAATAAAGGTACATTCAGTTTCTCAAATGCTTTCCAAAAAGGATCGAATTTACTACCATCCCAATCTTCAGCTTTGTTATAAAGACTCATATGATCTGGCAAAAATTGCAATCCATTCAACCCCAATTCACATATAGCATGCTCAAGTTTTTTTATGGAACCATCCATATCATCAATAATCTGCCATTCAGGTACATGAGCTAAACCTTGCAATCTATCTGGAAATCTTTGTATACAATCATATATGAATTGATTCCCAAGACCTAAATAAGGAGTTCTATGCAATAGAGCACGGTCAACACCAGCATAATCCATTTCAGCGACTAAATCATCTGCTCCGTAAGACATGTTTGTAACAGAAGGCGGCATATATTGTTTAACATATCTCACACCTTGGTATGACCATTCATATCTACCTCTATGTGTCGGACCAAATTCTATGTCTTTAACAGAATTTATATCCCATTTATCTGCTGGATTAATTTTAGAAACGTCTGAAACTAAAACCCTATCATGATCCGACCAGACTGGTTGGAAATGTTGAGCAATAGCAACTTGTTGATGTTTCTCAAAAACCTCTTTTTCTTCAAATCCACCTAATCCATGAAGACTCGGAAAACAATAAGCATGACCATCATAAACAGAAACCATAACGAACCTCCAAATAATCACCAATATTATAATTTACTATAGCTGTAAATCAAAATTTTGATAACTACGATTAGTCGAACATTATTGACTTATATAAATCCCAACGTAAACTAAAGGCAGAATCAATATCTATATGAAACTAAAACTGTAGATATTGAACCCAAATAAAATATATGTAAGTATATCTAATTGTATAACAGCAAAGGAACAAATATATGAATTGGGAATTTGAATTAATTGGTGGCCCTTATGGTGGTGTATCTGAAGGTCCAGTGTGGGTTGGGGAAAAACTTATTTTCACTCACATACCTTCGAGTACAATCAGAGAATACAATCCTGAAACAGGAAATATTTCAATAATAAGAGAAAAAACCAATTATGCTAATGGATTAACTTTAGACCACGACAACAATCTATACGCCTGCGAAGGTGATGCACGAAGAGTTGTAAAATATTCTAAGAATGAAACGATCATATTAGCTGACAATTATGAAAATACTAGTTTGAATATACCAAATGACCTAGTTTGTGACAGAGATGGCGATATATGGTTTACAGATCCGTTTTATGAAGCCGCGGCTGGTAAATGGAGTGAAGATATTTCAAATAAAGAATTAACTCATGATTCAGTTTACAGAGTAAAAACCACTGGTAATTCTTTAGGAGAAATATCTAGAGTAACTTTTGACACCACCAGACCCAATGGATTGTTATTTAGTTTGAATTACGATTTTCTTTATGTTGCACAAAGTGGTAGAAGAGAAGATGAATATAGGCAACTACGAGCCTACAAAGTGAATCCAGACAAATCGTTAGGCGAAAAGGAAGTCATGCACGACTTCGGCCCAGATAGAGGAATAGATGGAATGTGCTTGGATATACATGGAAACATTGTCGCTACAGCAGGATGGGAACTAGGTGGACCTGGCCCGATGATATATATTTTTTCTCCAAATGGAGAAGTTTTAAATAGTCATCCTGTACCAGCTAATAGACCCACTAATTGTGCTTTCGGGGGAGAGAAGATGTCTACTTTATACGTAACCACAACTGATGGTCATTTGTTCAAAGTAGAAACTGAGCTAACAGGAAGCAATATAAACCGTTAATAATTTTCTCGAACTGTTATAACATTAATATATATATAAACATTTCGGAGGAACAGGTGAGTAATAACAAAATCAAACTAGGAATCATCGGAGCCGGTGCCAACACAAAATCTAAACATATACCCGAATTCCAAAAGATTAAAGACGTAGAGATAACTGCAGTAGCCAATAGATCAATTGAATCTAGCCAGAAAGTTGCTGAAGAATTTAATATACCTAAAGCTTATAAAAATTGGCAAGAATTATTAGCTTCTCCTGAAATAGACGCTGTATGCATAGGGACTTGGCCATATATGCATGAAATATTGGTGACAGAAGCATTGAATGAAGGTAAACACGTATTAACAGAAGCTAGAATGTCAATGGACGCTACACAAGCTAGAAATATGCTTGATGCATCTTACCTTAAACCTGAATTAATAACTCAAATAGTACCAGCGCCTTTTATTGACACAGTTGAACAAACAGTTTTGGATTTAATCAATGATGATTACTTAGGAGATATTTTAGCAGCTGACCTTTCAGGGATACCTGGATTTCAAGCCAACAATGCTAATAGGGGTTTAATAGATAATAACGCTCCATTTATGTGGAGACACGACCGAGATTTTAGTGGATATAACATAATGCTAATGGGGGCTTGGTACGAATGTATCATGAGGTTACTTGGTACGGCTAATAACGTTACAGCAATCACCCGTGTATATAACAAACAAAGATTGACCGATAAAAACACTAGAAAGATTACCAATATACCAGACCATGTCGAGGTATTAAGTGAAATGTCATCTGGTGCTTTAGCACACATAAGAATCAGCGAGATAACCGGATTTGCATCAGAAGAAGAGCTATGGATTTTTGGTAGTAAGGGTACTTTGCTCTGTACCGGATTTAACAACTACACTTCTGGCAAACTATTTGGAGGTCAAAAAGGAGATAAAACCCTCAAAGAAATTCCAATTGCAGATGACAAAAGAGGTTATTGGAGAGTTGAACAAGAATTTGTAAATGCTATAAATGGAATAGAAAAAGTCTCTCATACTACATTTGAAGATGGCGTCAAATACATGGAATTCACTGAAGCTGTTACTCGAAGTTCTCAAAATAGACAAACTATTGCTCTTCCTCTATAAGAATTATATCCAGCGGTAGTTTATTGAACGTTGACCTTATTATTGATACGCACATATAATTAGTTGGATTCAATCTAACGTGATTATTTTTCTAAAATCCTAAGGAGGAACGTCGCATGGACAGAAATGAACTTAAATCATATATACAGGGACCAATCGCTACTGTACCAACAGCGTTTGATAGTGACTATGAAATAGATCACGGACGTATGTATGAATTAGCACAAGGCTGGGTTGAGCAAGGATTGATTAAAGGTAAAGCTGTAATAAAGGTAGCAGCTGCAATGGGTGAAGGACCAATGCTAAGCGATGCAGAATGGCCTTCGTTATTGAGAACAGTAGTACAGGCTACTGGTGGCAAAGCGAGTGTTGTATGCGGGCTACATTACAAAGATACAAAACGTACCATTGAAGATGCAAAAAGAGCACAGGACATGGGTGCAAATGGATTACAAGTTTGCCCTCCTGTATTTAACATACCTTCTCAACAGGATATTTTAGATTATTTCAGCGATTTGTCTGACGCCATTGACATAGGAATAATGGTCTATCACACACACTGGCTTTCTGGTGGCAGAATAGAAGTAGACACTATTCTAAAGATGTTTGATTTTGAAAAAATAGTATCAATAAAATGGAGTAACCCAGAAGACGTTGCATATGACGAAATGTCTAAGTTTTCTGAACGCTTTAATGTTATTGATAATGGAGGAGACATAATAACCTCTCACCAATTAGGTGGCAGAGGATACATTAATCTTAGTGCAGAATCATATCCTAAACATGACCTTAAAGTATGGGAATTAATGGAATCAAAAAACTATGATGAAGCTCGCAAATTACATGAATCCGTGAATGAACCCTTAAGAAAAATAAGCTCTATAATAGACGAACGTTCCGGCGGCCAAGGGAGAGTTAAAAAAGGAATGATGGCACTAATGGGTCAGGCTTGCGGTTCATCTAGGCCTCCTTCAAAACCACTTAATGAATCTGATTTCGACCAATTAAGAGAAACGCTATTAAGTTTTGGGTGGCCGGTTTCATTGACAGCAAAAGAAGCTCTTGAAGCATCTAAGTAAGAAATTGAATTAAGTTATTTAAAATTTCAATCAGGAGAATTAAATGATAACAATCGAAGAAGCTAAGAAAAAAATGGATGGGGTAGTTATACCTCTAGCAACCATTTTCAAAGATGATCTATCCTTGGATGTAGATGCCACACAGGCAAACGTTCAATGGATTGTAGACCAAGGTGCAAAACCTGGAAACACAGTCTTTATTGCTGTTGGGTCAGGCGGAGATTTCACAGTGTTAACCACCGAAGAAAGAAAGGCTGCAATAAAAGCCATCGCTGATGTAGCAGTTCCAAATAATATCCCAACTTTTGCAAGTGTACAAAGTACAGATATCAGAACAACTATAGAATTGTGCCAATGGTGCGAAAAGGTTGGAATAGATATAGTTCAGATGAGTAGTGCTTATTATTATGATGTAAAAAAAGGCGATATAATCGCATGGGTAAACGAAGTTGCCAAACATACAGACGTAGGTTTTGCAGCATATAGCCATTGGTATAGCGGTTCAAAATACGATATGACTATGGATGTTGCAGAAGAAATTCTTAAAGTAAAAAATACAGTAGCTGTAAAATGGGCTTCACCAAATGTTGCTAACTATCTAGCAGGGCTAAAATATTTTGCGCCAAAAGCTGCTGTAGCAAACAACGGTCCATTAACTGTACACGGACATCAACTCGGAGCTAAAGCATGGATAAGCCATGTACCTAATTTTTTCCCTCAACACTCATGGAAAGTACATGAGCTTATGACGGCAGGAAATTATGACGAGGCAGGAAAAGTATTAGATGATTTTGACAATGATTATTCAGAAATACTTGGTGATATAGGATCAAGAACAGCTGGAGAAGGTGTATTTGTTAAACCATTTATGAAATACATGGGTAGGCCATCTGGTCCGTCTAGATATCCATCAGTTGACGGTGTAGTAACGGATGAAATTACTCAAAAAATTAAAAAACTTATGGATAGAGCTCCTTCGATAATTTAATTTCAATCAAAACTAGGGCACCTTCAATTATTCTTAAGGTGCCCTACAAACAAACTTCATAATTTGGAATATTCAAAATGACAAAAATGGAAGGTCTATATCCAATATTAGCAATGCCCTTTGACCAAAACGGCAAAATCGACCTCGAAGATTTGGAAAATGAAGTCGAATATGGAATTAAAAATGGCGTTGATGGGATAGGACTAGCGTTTGGAAGCGAAATTATCAAGTTAACCGATTCCGAAAGGAACATAGTAACAACAACAATAGTTAATCAATCGAAAAATAGAGTTCCTATAGTGATAAACACTGGCGCAAACAGTACATTTGCTGCCGTAGAATATAGCAAACAAGCGGAAAATAACGGGGCTGATGCAATTATGTGTCTACCTCCTCCTGGATTACCTAGTACTGCAATAGAAAATTATTTTTCTGAAATTGATAGTAATGTTGGTATACCTATATTTATACAAGATGCAGGAACATCACCAATCCCTGAACATTTAGGGAAATTATTATCTGAAAAATGCAAAAATATCTCCTACGCTAAAATAGAAACTATGCCTCCTGCTACTAGGGTAAAAAACTGGATTGACAGCTGTGGAAACGACATGTCAATTTTTGGAGGTGCCGGCGGGACATATATTTTAGAAGAATTATCTTCAGGTTCAAAAGGGACCATGCCTCATTTCGGATATATATCCATGTTTCGAAAAGTAATAGATTTGTTCAAAAATGATTTGTTATCCAAGGCTGAAGACGAATTCAATAAATACGCGTCGATTTTCCGATGTGATCTGCCGCAACTCAATATGACAAAAGAAATCCTGAAAAGGAAAGGTATTTTCAAAAACAACTACATGAGAGAACCAACATCTCCTCCAAGCAAATATTCATGGGATGATTTTTTTGAAAAATACGAAAAGCTACAAGGATAATATTTCAATCAAAAAGACCTTGGTTCCAATCCGACCATTCCTTCATACCGCCCTCTTCCAATATATTGTTTACATGTTCTACGTATTCAGCGGAAGGTGGAGCCTGACCAGGCATTGCAGGACCTGCATCAAGTCCTAATAATTTTAAATATGTTAGCGCATGCCAAGCATCACCTACACTTGACCAACTTGGATCAGTCGGTAAATTGGGTTTCTGCATTGGCTCACCTTTAATTTTGAACCACAAACGATCGTATTCATCATATTTTTCCTGTTTCAGTAAATCCCAAAGATGAAGAGATAATCTTGGTACAGCATTCCCAACCATATCTATAAACCCCTTCATACCAGCTCTATGACCAAGGGAATACATAGACATGTTATCTATAAATGTAAACCTATCTTTAAAATGTTTTACCATTCCTATGTAATTATTAAAATTAGAAGAGCTCCATTTGACAGAAATGACATTTTCAAGAGTCGATAATCTATCAAATAAACTTGCGCTGAATTCATATCCATTTGGCATTATCCAAAAACTGTTATAAACCATTATCCCTATATCAGCTTCACCATTAACATATTCATGGTGCAAAAATATATCGCTTTCACTTGGAGATGAATAGTGCGGAGGAGATAATAAGGCGTAATCAACTCCAGCATCAGCAGCATATTTCGCTTTCATAGCTGCTCTTCTTGTACCGGTTTCACTAATCATTACCATTGTAGGAACAGTTCCTTTCACTTCATCCATCAACAAATCCACCAGTTTAAAATATTCATCATCATTAAGCATATAGGTTTCCCCTACCCCACCTGCTATCAATAAAACCCCATTACCTTCAGAAATACCCTGTTCCATTAACCATCGTATATGTATTCTTTGTCGATCCAAAAGCAAATTATATTTATCATCGTTAAAAGTCGGTAGCGAAACTATTGGTCCAACTAATCTTTCTTTCCATTTTAAATCCATTTCCAACCTCCCTGTATTTGTCCTTTAGTATTACTCAAAATATCTTGACGAATATATAAAAATGAATCTAACAATCATTTCTTAGATTTAATCTTTGGATTCATTGCCCAATCAGGATACAAATTATATATATCAACATCCTTAATTGGAGTACCCAGAGCCTGAGGCGGAACAACAAAATCACCAGTACTTCCTACCATATCAGTCAAATAATAAGTCAACCCAACGGACCTTAAGGTTCTCGCAGACGGCACATTAAAAGACCCAACAGTTGCTAAAGGAGTGCCTCCCATCTCCAAAATCCATTGTGCTGCACCATTTACAACAGCTCTACCCATTCCGGAACCTTGAGCAGAACGTTCTACTTCCATACCTATTTCATATACATTTTCACCCTTATTTGTCACAGTCGCTAATGCGGCTATCTTTCCTTCACTCTCAACCGCAAAAGCTGAAACTGGACTATCCAAATAACAATGCCAGAAAATATCCTTGTCTACGGAAGCCAATTCTTCTTTATTTGGCATAAACACTCTTTTATCCAAATCTAATTTACACTTTTCTTTATCCCCAAAAAGGTAATAAGAAGGACCCATTATATTTACTCCATCAGGTAGGGTTACTCTCCCTAATTCAAAAGTCCCATAAATAGAAAACAGCATATCTTTATCTGTTACTTTAATAAGCTCTTTTAAATCATTCACCCATTCTTCTCGAGCAACAATTATCACTGAAGCTTTATACTTTAGTATCCAAATTGAAACCCAATCAAGGATTTTATCGTCAGCAACCATTACTTCATACTTCGACTGCCCTAAACCAGATATAGGATTTTTGAACTTTGACTGTATCCATTCTTCTACTTTACATTCTAAATCTTCCATAAATTCACCACCAACGAATATTTCTTTTTAGTTTTTCAATCATTTGAAAAAGAATTCTATTATGATTCCAATATCTTGGTCAAAACAAATTTTGCGCCAATAGGAAAAAACTCATTATATAAACTTTATTACCCAACACGCACATTTGATTTGTCAATTTTTAAAGTTTCCAAAGTGTTTCAACTAATTCTTGATAATTTTACAATCAGGTATTTATTTCTAATTAATCCACTTATCAGTTAGTTCAGACTCTATTTTTTCAAATTCTTCTTTGTCTAATTCCCCAGTTTTTAGTTTTTCCCGGTTAATTCTAATTTCTTTAAGGATTTCAACCTTACCACTTAACCCGTCCACATTTTGCTGATTATTACTATATGCATATTTATAATACCAAACAGAAAATACAACTATTAAAAACAAAGAGATTGCTAAAAATAATGGTGCCATAATAATAAAGTTTTTGTAACTAAACAGATTTGTAAATCGCTGGTAAATTGATGGTTCAGGTAATCCTCTATAATTTACGGTTATTTCATCTGAACTCAAAAGATCTTTTTTTTCTAACAATTGATAAACTTTTCCATCTACATCGACGACTGTTTTAGTACCATTGCCAGTAAAATCTAATTCTCCAATATTTGCGGGTACCATCATACGAAAACTTTCAACAGAATACGGTAAAGACCTTCCCATAAAAAGTTCGGTATTATTGTAATTTAGATCATAACTGTACAGAACTTCGTGTTCACCCGGAGGAACACTAGTATTTAATGCAAAACCGCGATTTACTTCAAAAACTTCAGAGAATTTCAGCACAGTATCTAAACTTAATTTTTCGAAACCCAAAGGCAATCCAAATCTAACTAAACTCATCGGAGAATCCCCTGGTATGTAAGTCGATAATGAGTCATTGTATAGGGTTTGCATTTCTAAAACCCTTATTCTCATATTGATTTTATCTATCGCCCCAATAAATACGGAATGATTTAAAACGCTTAATACATTTTGATCATTAGTTGAATTATAAACCTCAATCAATATCGGTTTATTTGAAAACATTTGTTCTCCAGTAAGTGATGTGCCGTACACAGCATTTTCATAAACAACAGTAAATACATAGAGGTTTTCACTTAAAATACTTTCTACCAAAGTAAATCGAAACCTACCTTCTGTTTCTGTAACTGTCACAGAAGGAGGTTTGGTAGTATCAGGCACGCTCATGAACACTTCTATACCCGATAAATCTGTTTCTGAATTAGTCCTATTTACAAGATTACCTGATATTAAAGTAGAATCGATATTCTCATCAGCATAAGTAGTAAATTCATACTGATACGCTAATATGATAATTGTTAATAAAAAAAAAGCTTTAATTTTCGTCATTGGGAAACAATTTTTTTTCTAATAGATCCATCTGTTGTAATTTTTCCGCTCTAATAGAATCATCTATATTGTTTAAAGCAATCTTCGATTCCTCGATATAAAGTCTTTTTAATTCTTGTCCCTCTGATTGGGTCATGTTTCCAACCATTACCTCTAATTCAACATTATTTATCCCTTCTTGAACCACATTTGATATCTGTACTACCAAATCATTAGTTTCATCACCTATGTTGCCATTTGAATTTGATAGCCCATGCAAAAACGGACGAATTACAAGTACAAGACAAAAACTTACTAAAATAAACGCTATAAACAACACTACCAATTGATCATCCATTTCTATCCACCTCTTGTGCCCACAGTTTGCTGATAATTAATTTTGTGAGACACTGCGATCAATGCACCTAATATCATAACTGGACCAGCTGCCCACATCCACCAAACCAAAGGATTCACATAAACTCTAAAAACCGCTTTGCCATCATCATCAAATTCAGAAGGGACAATATAGAAATCCTCTATCGGATTTGACCTAATCGCAGCCCTTGTCGCAGCGATATTGTGAGAGGGATAGTATGTCCTTGTAGCAACCATACCACCTAAATTATTTTGTTTTTTATGTACCTGAAATTCAGCAGATTGCTCGATTCTATCACCAAAATTAGATTCTTTAATATTTAGATAATTAAATTCATAATTACCTATTTTAGCGGATTCACCAGGAACCAAAACAAAATCTTGTTGCACATCATAAAATGAAGATCCAATTGCACCAATAGCTAGCATTGCAATGCCCAAATGAACTATATAGCCTCCGTACCTGGTCCTGTTACTATTTAAAATTTTTATAATTGCAACAGCGTAATTTTCTCCTCTTTTATGTCTCGCAATAGAACCTTTTATCCATTCTTGAGAGATAGTAAACACCGCCATAAAACATGTCCAGATTCCTACAATAGCAGGCAATTGGGTTATGCCAAGAGCTATCAGAAATACTATAAGAATTAAGCTACTAACAAATGGGTATATTAATAGCCTGAATGCCTGAGACACAGTTGTTTTTCGCCATGGTAATACCGGTCCAACCGACATTAACATCACGATCAACAACAACAATGGACCATTCACTAAATCAAAAAATGGTTTGCCTACTGTCAGGTCGGTGTCACTTGCCACATCTGCAAAAACTGGATATAAAGTTCCCCAAAGAGTAACCATCGCAACAATCACGAAAAGAACATTTTGAGCCAAAAATGCACTTTCCCTACAAATGGCTGACTCAAGATTTCTGTCACTGTTAAAAATTTTGACCCTAAACACAAAAATCAGAAGCGATATTATCATCGTAAATACCATGAAAGATAAAAATACCCAACCCATTGTAGATTGGGCAAATGAGTGTACAGACGGCACAGGACCGCCACGATTTATAAACATCCCTAATTCAGCTAATGTGAAAGCAAGAATCACCAAAATTATATTCCACATCCGGAACATACCACGTCTTTTTTGAACAATAATCGAATGAATGAATGCAGTCAAAACTAGCCATGGCATTAATGCTGAATTTTCAACCGGATCCCAAGCCCAATAACCTCCCCAACCGAGGATTGTATATGCCCACCATGACCCTAGAATCAAGCCAATCGTTAAAACAGACCAGGACAGCATGCCCCAAAATCGACCTACATCGATCCATGTATCTATACCATGTTTACCTGAAAGCATCGCTCCTATTCCCAAACTAAATGGTATACATACTGCAATCAGACCACCCATTTGCATGGGAGGATGAACAAACATTCCAAAATGTACCAATAAAGGATTTATACCCTCACCATTTACAGGTACATTTGCTAAACGTTGAAAAGGCTCTGCTAAGAAAGCAGTTACTGCCAAAAAAAACGTCAAGATAATTATCATAGTACCCATACTGTACGAAGCAATAATTGGAGCGCGTTTAAAAACGTGATTGGAAACAATAATAGCCAAAATTGAAAATACCAAACATATAAATAACAATGAACCAGCATTTCCTGCATAAAAAGCTACCCAAGTATAAACTCTTGGCATTTCCAAATTGCTATTTTCCGCAACATATTGTACTGAAAAATCATTATTCACAAAGGCATAGACTAATGCAAAAGTTGCAATTGCTACCAAAAATGGCACCGCATATAACGCTGACTTGCCACTAGCTATTAGAACATTAATGCTTAAGGCCCGGCCTAGAAATAAACATGAGGCTATATAAGTGCAAAGCACACAGCTCAAAATTAAAGAAAAATTACCAATATCAACAATCATATGATTATCTATTCAACTCGCAATTTAGACCTTATATAGAATACAAACAGGATAGCACCACAAACCAGTATAAACGGAGGTATTACCCACGCTGTTATGGAAAAACCTGTGAAAGGAGGGTTCATCACTACCCTTGGACCATATCTTTCAACAAAATAATCTTTTATTTGTTTGTCAGTCCACCCTTCGTCGATCTTCTCTTTGACTATTGCCCGCATCTGAGCTGAAAGTTCATTTTGAGATTGGTCGAGTGATTCACCAGGGCAAACGGGACACATCAACACCTTATTTAACTCTTGGATTCTTCGATCTTCTTCAGGAATAACCACATTTGAAAAACACCCTAAGATTATCAGTGAACCAATTGCTGTTATTGTTACAAAAAAATATTTAGAAAATCTAAAATTGATGCACATAACTATCCACAATTCTAGATTAACACAAAAACAATTTGTTTTTCCTACAACACAGATACTTAGAATCCAAGGAATTTGTTATAATCGTATTTCATTAGTATAAGGATTCACCTCAAACATGTCAGTTATCGCAATAATCTCAGATAGTAATGGATCTGGTAAAACAGCCACGGCATCTGCATTAAAAATACAATTAGAAAAAGTTGGTATCGGGTTAAATCTCATCAAACTATATTCCAGTTCTGAAAATAGTGAAGTAGAAGATAAAATATACTCACAACTTCAGCCACGAAGTAAAGAACCTACTTGCATTGCAATCGATTCTAAAGAAATAAATAAAACAGATATTCAAAACCTAAAATCTATAGTCAAAAACACAACTACAGGAAAAAACACCCTAGCTATAGAAATAACATCATCTCTAAATGACGACATTGTAGAAACGATAATCAATGAATTAGATGCAAAAATACTGATTGTATCAGCACATACTTCTAACATGCCGAATCTGTCATTGCGAAAATTAACTAATAACTTTAGTGGCAAAATTATTGGAATCATTATAAATAAGCAGTTACGTTATAGAAAAAATGAATTAAATGAAAAGGTTTTGCCACAATTATTACAAGATGGCGTAAATTGCTTAGGAATAATCCCGGAAAACAAATCGCTCATGGCTATAAGTCTAATTGATTTAGCAGAGTACCTTAAAGCAAAATTAGTTACTGACAATGAACCAAGAGATACATTGATTGATTATTTCCTTGTTGGAGGAATGGGACTAGACCCAAGTAAATCCTACTTCGCAACAAGAAATCACAAAGCTGCCATTATAAGAGGAGATAGACCAGATTTACAAATGGCTGCTTTGGAAACTGATCCAGAATGTTTGATACTCACTAACGGTATTGCGCCTATAGAATATGTGAAATATGAAGCTGAAGAAAAAGACATACCTATTTATGTGGTAGAAAAAACCACCCAAGAAATCATGTCAGTCTTAAATGATATTCAAGTAACAGTCAGTTTTAATCATACTCGAAAAATCGATGTTTTTGCTGATTCATTCTCGAAACATGTTAATATTGAACCTATCAGCGAGATAATCAATTAATCTCTTGACTTCCAATTAAAAACAGGCATTAAACGGTTTGTAAAAACCAGAAATATTCATACTATATTTACATGAATATTGAACAAGAATTTTTATCATCTCTTAATACAAATCAACGTCAAGCAGTCGAACATACAAAAGGTCCAGTTTTAGTTGTTGCAGGACCTGGCAGCGGGAAAACCAGGGTTATTACTGCCAGAATTGCAAACCTAATAATTAATAATAATGTTCATCCTTATCAGATTGCGGCTTTAACATTTACCAATAAAGCTGCTAAAGAAATGAAACACCGTATTGAGAGCATAATACCGAATCCAGACAACAGTATGTTTGTAGGAACTTTTCACTCTTTTTGTGCACTAGTACTTAGGAGAGATGGGGATAAAATCGGATTAGATAGAAGATTCGTAATTTATGATGACACTGACCAAATTGCTTGCATAAAAATGATAATGGAAGAACTCAATATTGATCCTGAAAGATATCCTCCAAGAGCTATCTTGTCAACGATATCGAAATCAAAAAGTAAATTGATAGACGCTGAAGGTTTCAAAATATCTAAAACCAATTACTTTGAAGAAATCGTCCATAGAATATACGAAAAATATCAAAACCAGCTACTTAAAACTCCAGCTGTTGACTTCGATGATTTACTGCTATTAACGGTTAAATTATTTAATTCAAGAAAAGATGTGAAAGAAACCTACCAAGAACGATTTCAACAAGTTCTTGTTGATGAATTTCAAGACACCAATACTTCGCAATATGCGATAGCTAAAACACTGACTGAAACACATCAAAATATCTGTGCAGTTGGAGACCCTGACCAATCAATTTATTCATGGAGAAATGCTGATATACGTAATATTTTAAGTTTTCAGTCTGACTTTCCTAAAGCCAAAGTTATTGCTTTGGAAGAAAACTATAGATCGACTAAAACTATATTAAACGCAGCACAATCAATAATAACTCAAAATAAAAATCGGGTTGAAAAAGATTTATGGACCAATAATGAAAAAGGAACCCGAATTTCAAGTTATGAAGCGTATAACGATAAAGAAGAAGCTATGTTTGTAATACGGCAAATAAGAAATATTATAGCTAATTATCAACTAACCCTTGGAGATTGCGCTGTGATGTACAGAGTTAATGCACAATCAAGGTCTTTGGAAGAAGTATGCTTACAAACAGAAACACCGTATCAAATTGTTGGAACTTTAAAATTTTATCAACGGCAAGAGATAAAAGATACAATAGCTTACCTAAGAGTAGCTATTAATACTGCTGATAATGTCAGTTTGATGCGGATAATAAACAATCCTCCAAGAGGACTTGGGACCAAAACTATTGACCATCTTCTATGGGTATCAAAAAGTCGGGAATTAAGTCTATATGAAACTATATGCCAAGTCATTTCCAGTAAAGAAACCAATACAGGATTAAACCAAAGAGCAATCAAATCCTTAACTGCTTTCAAAAATATGATCGATCAAATAGTAAATAATCTTCAAAATGAATCTCTAATTGACTTTATAAAATTCGTCCTCAGTTTTTCAGGATATCAAAAACATATGGTAAATAAACCCGATAGAGGTCAGGAACGTTGGGAAAACATCCAAGAATTTATGAACATAGCAAATGAATTCCAAGATTTGAATCCCGAACAAGGAATTGAAGAATTTCTAGAATCCATATCTTTAATGACTGATACTGATAATCTATCTGATGAAGAGGAAAAATTAACCTTAATCACTCTCCATCAATCAAAGGGACTTGAATTCCCAGTTGTTTTCATGATTGGAATGGAAGAAGGTTTACTCCCTCATTCACGCTCAATGGAAGACGAACAGGAAATGGAAGAAGAACGCCGTCTTTGTTATGTTGGAATGACGAGAGCAAAACAAATATTGTATTTAGTGAGAGCGTTTAGAAGAGGTTTCGGGAGTAATTTCGGGCCTACAATTCCATCAAGGTTTTTGTCTGAAATTCCAGACCATTTGATACGCTATCCATTTGAGGATTCGAGAGATTCAAATATGCCAGTATTCGATATTGAAACGAATTCAAATACCCGAAAGAATCAAAAATTTGGGGATATCAAACCGCAAGAGCCCCCTAACAAATCCATAGATATCAACAAAGGGGATAAAGTTATTCATGAAGCTTTTGGAGAAGGAATTGTAATGGAAATAAAACCTACTTCAAGCGATGTAGAATTAACAATAGTATTTAAAGAAGGTGCAGGGATAAAACGTTTTTTGGGTAGTATAGCTCCCATAAAAAAACTATGAATGCTTAAAATGAAACATATTCATGATACAAAAGGTCTAAAATATATCCCAAAAATATACTCTATTGAAAAAGGGTCTATATCAGCTTTTAATAGATCGATAATGTTTGATGGATTGATCGCTGATAATATTAAACCCTCAAATCCTGAATTAAAAACACCTCCTACCTTCACACGCTACTTGATTCCAGGAGAACTGGAACAGCCAATTCATAATCCATATTCTGATCGGCTTGACGGAAGTAGCGAATGGCACTATTTTAGCGATATTAATCCCAACGATACGATTACGGTTTCAGGAAATATATCTGACGTAAAGATAAGAAATGGTAGTTTAGGAGAAATGTGCATTGTTAAATCAACATTAAATTATGTTAATCAACAAGATAAATTAACTTGCACTCAAATTAGTAACATGATCTATTACAACAATTCATCAAATACTAATATAAAGTCCATACCGTATATAAATTCTAGTATTAAAAAACCTTCTGATATTTCTCCTATTACAAATTTCTGTTCTCTTAATTCAGGCGACAAGATACCAGGACTACTTAAAAAACCATCTACAAAACAACTGGTCATGTATGCTGGTGCTTCCAGAGATTTCTATCAAGTCCACTATGACCAACAATTCGCTCAATCAATAGGCTTACCAAGAGTGATTGTACATGGAGCTTTAAAAGCTGCTTTTCTGGGTCAAATGATAACAAATTCCTTAAATGAATCGGCGGTGTTGGATAGATTATACGTAAGATATAATGCGATAGATTTCGAAGGCAGTGTATTGGAATGTAAAGGAACAATTACAAAAATCGCGAATGTCAGTTCAGTGAGAAAAATCTATTGCGATATATGGATAGAAAATTCTGAGGGGATAAAAACAACTGAGGGTAATGCTACAATAAAACTTAGTTAACATGTCTAAATCCATCAAAATACCGGTTCCAGAAGAGGTATTTCAACAAAAACATTTTCCTGAACTAACCTCTAATTTAAATTCATTGGAAAAAGTCTCTAACCTAACAACTTCAGTAGATAATTCGACGATTGAATTTGAGATAGATAATGCTGATGCAGTTGAGTCAATTCTTGATGAATTTTCCAATTGGGGATACCAGATACCGACTAACACCATTACATTGGGTATAACTGGTATGACTTGTGCATCTTGCGTAATGCACATAGAAACATGTATATCCAACTTAACCGGAGTTATTAAATCTAATGTAAACCTAGCAACCAATCAAGCTACCGTAACTGTACTAAATGGAACAGTATCGGATTCAGAAATATCAGATTCCATCACTGATATAGGTTATGGTGCATTTGATGTATCAAATTTAAATAAAAATCAAAATCCTTCTATTTCAAATTCAACACTTATTAAAGCAGCAACCGCAATAATATCAGCCACAATAATTAATGTATTGAATTACAGTCATGTTGAATCTTTATACAATTTCCCTATAACGTATTTGTTTTTAATTATCGCCACGCCTGTACAAATTTGGGCTGGCAGCTATTTTTATATTAGTTCATGGAAAGCTTTAAAAAATTACAGGTCCAATATGCAAACTTTGATAGCTATTGGAACATCCACCGCATATTTATACAGTTTATGCATTACAATTATTGACCCATACACAAAAAATACAATTTACTTCGAAGCTTCCACCGCAATTATTGGTATAGTTCTAATTGGTCGTTATATTGAGGAAAAATCCAAGTTTAAAGTTGCAAATGTTATCAATACTTTAATGTTGATGCAGCCTCATACTGCTACGGTCATTAAAGGCAACCAACAAATCCAGACTAAAATCGATTCGTTATTAATCGGTGACGAAATATTAATAAAACCGGGGGACCGCATTCCGACGGACGGCGAACTCCTATCCGGGCATAGCTGGGTCAATGAATCAGCTATAACTGGAGAAAGTATGGAAATAGAAAAAATTTCTAAATCCGCCGTTTTTGCTGGAACATTAAACACAACCGGCTCTTTTATTTATAAAGTCACTAAATCTAGTAAAAATAGTTTGTTTGCAGAAATAATAGAGCAATTAACGAAGGTGCAACAATCAAAAATACCAATCCAAAAATTCGTTGATAAGGTTTCTAATTTATTTGTTCCTGCAATCATATTTATTTCAATCATCGTTGGTTTAGCATGGATTCTACTACCTAGTGAACCGAAATACGAAAATGCGATTTTGACCATGGTTTCAGTTTTAATAATAGCCTGTCCATGCGCATTAGGACTTGCTACCCCAATAGCCATCATGATTGGTTCAGCGAAAGCAACGGCATCAGGGATTATTTTCAGTGAAACTTCTGCATTAGAAAACCTAAATAATATAGATATATTCATATTCGATAAAACTGGTACTGTAACTTTAGGAAAACCACAATTAAAGAATATATCCACCTCAAACATCACTAAAAATGAAGCTATAATTTATGCTGCATCAGCGGAATCTAAATCGGAACACCCTTTCGGTAAAATCTTAACTTCAACGTGCAAATCCAAACATTTATCTATGATCGAACCATCTGAATTCACAGCAATCCCTGGCAAAGGTGTAATAACCAAAATCAATTCAAAAGAAGTGAGAGTTGGTCAAATTAAATTATTTGACCCAAAAATGATTACAGACAAATGGCGGAAACAAATTATCACAGCAAATAAAAATGGGTTGAGTACAATTTTACTTTCAATAGAAAATGAATTAGTAGCTATGTTCAGTTTTACAGACACTATCAAATCTGACGCACAAAATGTAATAACTTCCTTAAATTCACTTGGGAAAGAAACTATATTGCTAAGTGGAGACAATCAAGAAGTAACAAAACAAGTAGCTCGTTCAATTGGAATAAAAAGTTACCTTGCTGAATTGTCTCCAAAAGAAAAACTTGACTCGATACAAAAATTACAAAACAAAGGCAAAACTGTATGCATGATAGGAGATGGAATAAATGACGCTCCATCATTAACTCAAGCTGACATTTCTATAGCTATGGGCTCGGGTACGGATATTGCGATACAAGCTTCTGGAATTACTCTAGCGAATAACAAATTAAGTAAAATTTTATACGGAATTATGATCAGTAAAACCACAATAAAAATAATAAAACAAAATTTGTTATGGGCATCCATTTATAATTTGGCATTATTACCTATAGCAGCAGGATTAATGCATCCTTTATTTGATTATTTTGATGTACAAATAAAATCTAATTTAATAATAAATGATAATGGCTTAATTAATCCTATTATTGCAGCATTAGCAATGGCTGCTAGTTCAATTAGCGTTATAATAAATTCTTCAAGAATAAATTTAGTGTCAGATAATGCAATTAAAGGTGCAGGAATGAAAATACCATTTTTTTCCAAAAAACAACAAACATCTATAGACCCGGTATGTGATATGGAAGTTAATACTGGACTACCTCCTGGTGGAACCTTCTCGTACAAAAACATCACATATTATTTTTGTGGTCCTGGTTGTAATCATGCATTTCAAAAAGAGCCGGAATCCTTTATATCAGGAAATAAAAAAATTAAGATGTAACCTGTTGTACATCACAATTTTAATTTAAAATAAAGAAACGTTGATATTTTATAAGCCGAAGTGGCGGAATGGTAGACGCGCTGGTCTCAAACACCAGTATCTGTAATGGATGTGTGGGTTCGACTCCCACCTTCGGCACCATTAATTACTAAAAACATAACTAGCAAAACAGCGACAAACATTAATACTATATGTCATTCCCTTCAAACAATAAAAACATCCAGGTTCCGATTGAATTCAAAGATGCCGATACATCTTCTTGGGATAAATTAAATCAAAAACCTCCCGTACGACAATCTTGTCTTAACTGTGGCAATGGTTTGCATAAAAACGGTCAATTCTGTGAAAAATGCGGTAATTCAGAATTTCAGTTGTCATGGAAAAATTGAATTAATCTCTCTTGGGTTTGGTCAATTATTTTAAATCAAGCATATCTTTTACAGTTGCTATTGTTCCACTGATTGCTTCGGCCGCCAACTGTCTACCTTTTTCAAAAGATGCCTTCTGTATACCAATTTCATTAGATGAATGTACTTTGTTAAACCTAACAACATAAGGAATAGCGTACATAGCTAAAGAGGTTTCAAATTCGGCCGCATGCCCTGGATATTCTTTAGTTTCCAAAATGGAGTTAACTAAATTTTCAGGTATATAATCCCAATAACTGTTGAATCTAATATCCACATCATTTTTTTTATTATTTAGCACCTCATCCACATACTGATAATGATCTACTATATCTGAAGATAGCTTTGATTTTACTGAAGGATCTTGGGTCGCAATCAGATTGAGTTGCCATTGCTCTAATACCCCTTGAACTGGAGCGACATTTCCACCATGTCCATTTAATATCAATATCTTTTTGATTCCATGTCTCAAGATACTTTCTACCAAATCAAATATTATTGATAACCAACTTCCAGGCTTAGCGCTAATAGTACCCGGGAAATGCATATGGTGCTCAGCTATTCCGATAGAAATGGGTGATGTAATCAATGTATTAGGGTACAATTCTTCTGCTGATTTTGTAGCAATATATCTACTCATTTCTATATCCATATTTACAGCAAGATGGTCTAAATGTTGTTCAGTACTTCCGGTTGGAATTATCGCACTTTGGAAATTACCCATTTCAATATAATTCGACAATTCTTCTCTAGTAAATGAATACAAATCAAATACTTTGGAATTCATATTACGTCCTCATTTTGTGTAACTTATATAAAATTAGCTAAACCACGAACTTCATCAAAATTGAATCACTCAATTTTTTTAAATTAAAAAAAATCACTTTTCTAATGCAATGCCTGCCAAAAGGTACATTATCACGTAAACTATACACCTATACACAAGTGGAGAACCTGGTGGTATACAAATGAAAGATAATCCCCCTAAACCCTTTTTACCAATTTCGTGTGCGATCCTTATCACCTCATAGTCGGTTAAACCAATAGGTTCAGATGCTTCTCCTAAAATGTCCCCAGGTGCTGGCCCTGCTCCACCCATTACATCCATGTCGAAATGAACATAAACAGACTTGGTACCGTCATATGCCCGGTCTAGTTCTTTTATCAATCCGTCGATTCCAAGTGAAGTCCTTAATTCCCAGGAAGAAATAAATCGAGTACCTTGTTTTAAATAACTTCGAATTATTTGTTTATCTTCCAACATACCTCGTTCGCCTATCTCAACTAAATGACGAGGATGCATATTTTCGTGAAATTCATACATTTTGTGCTTCCAACTTTCACTACCAGCAATTCTCGGGTCTTTTGTCAAAAAATCTATCGTTTCTGCATCCCAATGGGTATCTAAGCTTATACAACCGACAGGTCCATCAGTATGTTCAGCTATAGGTTTAGCAATAGCATAAGAACCACATGGCGAATTTTGTCCTATAACTATTGGCACAGCATTAACCGATAATACTTCAGATACTTTTTTCTCTACTGCTTGTTGTGCTTTAAGAATATTTTCAGGAGATTGGTTTTCCATAACCTCAGGTGGTATATCAGCATCTCCATAGTCAACTATGTTTAATTTCTCAAACAAATCAAGGTCGAAATCTTGTATATAACCTGACCTGTATCTAATAGATTGCTGCCTTACTCTTTTAGGTGCAGCAATCCATTCATATTTTGAAACACCCATATATTCTTCACCAGAAGTCGCTACATAAGGGGCTCCTATAATAACAGCATCTGCTCCTTTTATATCATCTACAGAATTACCTTTTACCGCTCCCATGAAGGTTGGAGTATCTTCATTAAGCATTGGAAATTCCGGCCTACTATTAAAATATGGGGATTGTTTTGTTTCTATAAAATGATCCCACTCGGGATATATACCTTTGTTCATGTAATTTCGCCTTATGTTATGTTAATTACTCTTCGATTTTAGTTTTAAAAATGGTTTCTCTAAACCACTTTAATTCCTCTACACTTTCTTTAATATCGGACATCGCGAGATGTTCACTCTTTTTTTCAGGTGGGTTTATAGAGGGATACCAACGTTTAGCCAATCCTTTAATCGTAGAAACATCAATTATTCTATAATG
This sequence comes from uncultured Dehalococcoidia bacterium, assembly GCA_964645865.1. Classification (GTDB taxonomy): domain Bacteria; phylum Chloroflexota; class Dehalococcoidia; order Lucifugimonadales; family OSU-TB39; genus OSU-TB39. The sequence goes on from CAZYCG010000005.1 coordinate 37,198, forward strand.
CAAAAAGTTTTCAAGATTAGGCATTTCTTTCCTTATGAACCTCCGATCAGTGTGAACAGAATTCCCACATAACGGAGCTTGCCCCTTGCGTACCCAATTAGACAAAAAGTCTATTGTCATTGATTCCGCCTGTCCTATCAAAATTGAAGATTTATAAACCCGATCGAGTAAACCAGAGGATTTGTGATGTTCTGCAGACCATTCTTCGATAGATTTCAACTCATCTGCCGAACGATAAACGGCTATTTCAGGTCCTTCTGCTAATATATTCAAATTACCATCAGTAACTAAAGTAGCTATTTCCAAAATAACATGCTCATCACCCAAACCCGTCATCTCTAAATCTATCCAAACCAAGTTTGCATGATCTTTTTCCACAACTAATTCTCCATTCAATTAACTTCGCTGATACTAATAAGGTTACTTGGTTATATCAAAGGTCCTGATAGCACTATCAGGGTCATCACTTGTTAGTGCTCCCTCTAGCCTAACTCTTTTTACAGCACCTTCATCTGATACCCAAACACTCGCTTTAACCACATTACCTTCAACTGCACCAGGTACTAAAGCATCAAGCCCTTTAACCGTATATGAACCTGAAACACCTTTATACGAAACGTTGTTTATCCATGTATTACTAGCATATGTTACTTCTGTTAGATTACTTATGATATCTGATAGCCCAGATACGTTAGCACTGATATCTGCTTCAGATGCAACAGTAATGTTTTCAGGATCAGTTGTAACTGTTACTTTCAGGTTTGATGCTGAACTAAGTTGAGTTGCAGCAGTTGTAAGCAAACCCGTTGGTAAAGGAGTAGCTGTAGGCTCTACGTACGGAGTCGGAGTTGAACGGGCAGCGGAAGCAGGACCACCGTATGGAGACCCACTACCAGCAGCTGCTTCACCAGATTTACAAGCTCTGATATTATCGCCAAAATATATAAACATTCCATAATGTTCCTCGGCAATAACATCTAATCCTCCACCACCGACAAGTTTAGAAATTTTCCTCCATGGTAAATCCATCGATTCGAATGATTGTTGATAAATGCCAATAGGGATTCCTGCCGCATTATACATTAGCAAATAATCTTCATCAGCTTTTGTAAAATACTTACCTCTTCCTTGTGAGCAGTAGGCCTGATCAACCCAACCCTGCTCAATAGCTAAAGCACCAGTATCAGGTATCGAATATGATGGGAGTGAACTTGGAGAAGCGGGATTAAACCTCGATGAAAGATAATAAACAGATTCATATTTTGTACCCGAATCACATGCATTTGTTGGATCTAACAAAAACAAATACACCCCATAATGCAATTGACTAACTATTGGAGTCCCATCTAATTTGGATGGTCCATTTGTTTCTTCCCAAGGAGATGACATCTTATTATCTGAAAACTGGTATAAACCAATCAAATTTCCATCAAAATCATAAATTGTCATTAATGGATACATATCAGTTTTTTTATAGTATATGCCGTGCCCAGGAATACATTCAGTTGCTTTTGACCATCCGGATTGCGACGCTAATTTAACAGTAAGCGGTATTTCAATTTGAGCGCTGAAAGCCTTATCCTCTTCCGTAGCTCCTCCTCTAGATTGATAAGTATCATTACTTACAGCCCCTCCCGCAGTTAGAAAAACACCATCAATAAGAGTTTCGTTCTGAGAACTAGTGATGAAAAAAATTATTACTGCAACAATTATTGTTATTATTCCCAATCCAACTATTGCTATTATTTTTTTGTTTTTCAGAAAATCTGTCATTTTACATACCCCATATCAGGCTTTATTCTGTCTAGATATACTAATAATTGAAACCAATATTTCAGCTAACACCAATGCGTGATTAAGACATATTAGCACAAATAATTTGCTTATGTGTTTAATCGCAATTATCACCGTTGTTTTTATTTCCAAGCAGACATTTCATTTCTAAGTTTACCAAGGTCCATGTTGTATGCATTGATAGCACTCTTTAAATGACTGATTGATTTTGCCCCAGCAAGTACAGCAGTTACGGAAGTATGAGACATAGCCCAAGCCATTGCAAGTTGTGTTATCGGAACTCCAAGTTGATCTGATTTATATTTGAGTTTATCTACTATATTGAAACTACGCTCATTGAAATATATATCTATATGAGCAGGAGCTACGTCCATCCGAGTCCCTTTTGGTATTGATTTTCTATCTCCACGGATATATTTTCCGGTCAAAAATCCAGCCCCTAGTGGACTATACGATGTAATTGAAATCTGTTCTTCTGTACAAATGGGGAACACTTCTGTTTCCGCTTCAGGAACAGCTAAATTATAGTTAGGCTGAATTATCTCAAACCTTCTATACCCATTTTTCTTTGCTTGGTCCAGCATTTCAGTAATTTGATCGCCATTATAATTAGCGCCACCTATAATTTTTATCTTGCCTAAATCAACCTGATCTCCCATAGCATCCAAAGACTCCGCTATAGGCGTACTAACATCAGGAGAATGGATTTTATATATATCAACAAAATCCGTACCAAGTCTTTCTAAACTTGCATCAAGAGCAGTCCTAATCTGATCAGGCCTTGCTTTACCACCGCTTATTTTGGTGCATAACTCTATATTTTTTCTAGTACCTCTCGATTGCATCCACCTGCCTATTATAAGTTCTGATGAACTCATTTCAGTACTTTTTTCTCTAACATCAGTAGTACCGTAAGCTTGTTTTCTTATCTCATATGCCTGACCTCCACCATACGCTTCTGCGGTATCAAAAAAAGTTATGCCATTTTCAACTGCGTAATCCATAATCTCAAAAGCTTTTTCTTGATCTATTTCCCTTCCGAAAGTTCCAGTCCCTAGCCCAATCCCACTGATTTCCAGATCAGTTGTTCCTATTTTTTTTCTATCCATATTAAATCTCCTATCTGTTAAATAAATAATTGATTATTGGTTCAACAAATCAAATTTAAACGCCATCACATTAAATTTCGGGTTCGATTTGATATCAAACTCTTTTGCTCTGACAAACCCAATATCTTCATACATTTTCACACCTGCTTCCATAAATTTATTTGAATGTAACCCAACTGCTACAGCTCCTTGTTCTCGCGATCTTTTTATGCAGTCTTCAACCAACATTTTACCCAAACCTTCTCTCCTATGTTGAGGAGCAACAGCAACCAATCTAACACCTGTCCAATCAATCGGCCAAATCATCAAAGTCCTGTTTTTTAATATAGGGAAAAAAGTCACCGCACCAACAATAACGTCAGTCTTTTTAGCAATAATAAGATCTGACTCTGATGTTCGACTAGAAACATCAATGATCCTAGATGCATAACCCTCCCAATCTTGAGGAGAAAGAACTGAAGAATATTCTGTATAGGCTTCTAACATAACTTTAGCAGCTTCTTCAAATTCTTCGGGTTTAGCTATAGTTATCTCAACCTTATCTTTCAATATATTTTTACCTTTTTTGAATTAACATAAACTTTAACTTGTGTATCCATCGTAATATATTCTTGACCAATTTTCTAAAATATAAATATAATACCCCAAAACCCATACCGCGTTTGAATATATGAACGGAACTTAAATACATGGTAGCTATCAAAAATAGGAATTGGCGATACAGTCACTCTATAGGAAGGCAAACAGCAGAACATAATGAAAGCGTATTCGGTAGAACAGGTGGTTTTTGCTACCCTGTTGGTATAGCACCTTCTAAAGATGGGTTTTTATATGTTTTGAGTCGAGGATTCGGATACAAGGAAGACCTAGGTCACGAAGGTCTTGTCGATGCCTATATGCGCATAAGTAAAGTAACAGTTGACGAAGATCATGTGGGTGATATAGCAAGAAATCAATTTACCTGGCCAAGCAGTATAGCAGTAAATAAAAATGGGCTTTTATTTTGCTCAGATGAACATGAAAATGTCGTCAAAATATTTCCTAATGATATTATCACTCCCTTTCCTGAAGTAAACTTCAATGCCGACCATATCACTAAATGGGGCATATCAGGTTCAGAAAATGGACATCTTAACGGTCCTAGCGGAATATGCTTCGATAAATACGACAATTTACTTGTAGTTGACAGCAACAATAACCGAGTGCAGATCTTTACAGATGGAGGCGTATTTATAAATAGCTGGGGTAAAATTGGCAACAATAATGGAGAGTTTAATAAGCCATGGGGAATAGTCTGTGACAATAATGAAGACGTCTACGTAGCAGACTGGGGCAATAACCGTGTCCAAAAATTTTCTTCCAAAGGCGAGCATATTTTAAACTTCGGGGTCAGTAACAACCATGCTCACTCTCTCAATCACCCTGCAGGTGTGGCGGTGGATAGCGAAGGATTTGTATACGTGACAGACTGGGGAAACAAAAGAGTGCAGATATATAGTAGTGATGGAAGTTTTGTATCTTCTTTGGGAGGAGATATTGAGTCTATAAACTCTAAAGCTGAACACTACGTCTGGTGGCGGATTGTTGGAAATATTCAAGGTGACTCGCCAGAAACCAGAGATCTATTAAAACAAACCCAATTGGAAACAAAGAAATATCACTGTAATTTTTTTGCCCCCACAGGTATAGCTGTAGACCAAAATGATAACATCATCATTGCCGATGACCCAGGTAGGCTTATAATATACAAAAAAGAAAGTTGAGTTAATCAATGAAATCTGATTTATATAAATCTGTGTCCCATCTAATGCGTAGAGCTAGCTTTGGAGCATCACACGAGTTACTTGAAAAACTATGTACCCAAAGTTATGAAGAAACCGTGGAACAGTTATTAGAACCTGAATCCCAACCTGATTATGATGAACTGACTTTCTTTAGATATCACCCTATGGCAAAAACTCTATATGTACCCCGTCACGCCCAGTTGAACTGGCTATATAGAATGACAAACAGCCAACGTTATCTTCAGGAAAAAATGGCTTTATTTTGGCATCAAATTTTTGCTACTGGAATATCTAAAGTAAATAGAGATGCCATGCAGGCTCAGATAGATATGTTCCGTAATAACGGTATGGGAAATTATAAAACCCTGTTAATAGCACTGGCTAAAGATCCTGCAATGATCTTTTGGCTTGATAACCAAGAAAATCATAAAGACGAACCTAATGAAAACTGGGGTAGAGAGTTACTTGAATT
>CAZYCG010000006.1:0-40449 GCA_964645865.1 uncultured Dehalococcoidia bacterium
TATTGATTTGTCGCCGTTTAAAAGTTGCCTAAGTCTTGTAGATGTATTCATAGTCGAATTCTCTCTTTTGTAATTTAAATATGCATTATTATAATTCAATGTTTACGGTTTGTATCAAATTTCCACAAATTGTATACTAACCACTGAATTCAACGAGTAACACAATATTCATAGATATGATTATGGAAATACGTAAAAACAAAGTTAAACACAAATTAATGAACGGTGAAATCGCTACTGTTCCTATCAGTCCGTTCGCAATAACACCAGATATCATTGAATATTTTGGATCCTATGGTTTTGACGGTATTCAGATAGAAAATGAACATGGAGCTATAGATTTCGCAGATATACCAGCAATGACAATGGCAGCTGATCTATGGGGTATGACATCTATTGTACGAGTTAATATGAATTTGGAAGGTATTATTTACAGGACCCTTGATGTTGGTGCATCGGGTATCATGGTGCCTCACGTAGATACAAAAGAAGACGCTGAAAAAGTTGTTAAAGCCTCTAAGTTTTATCCTTTAGGTACAAGAGGTATGTACACCAGTAGACAGGGGATAGGTGTATCTGATTATTTTGCTAAAGCTAATGATGAAACTTTACTGGTTGTATTGATTGAAGATGTTACAGCAGTGGAAAATCTTAACAGTATATTGGAAGTCGATAACATAGATGTGTTTCATGTTCCGCCAGGTGATTTAGCGCAAAGTATGGGTTTGCTTGGACAACCTGAACATCCTGATGTCTTGAAAAAGATAGATGAAGCTATTTTTAAAATTGTTGGTGCTGGAAGGGTAGCAGGGGTAAGCGCTAAAGCTTCAAACGTTGAATCGTACATTGATAAAGGTGTGACTTTTCTAACTACTACTTTTGGTTCCTGGATAGAAAACGGTGCTAAAGATTTTCTAGAACGCTGTAATAAATACTAGAGTATGACATTGGTTAATATGCACTATGACAAGATAGTTGTCGGAGCAGGTGCTGCTGGTTCCATAATAGCAGCCAGACTTTCAGAAAATCCTGACATGTCTATATTGCTAGTTGAAGCTGGCCCAGATTATCATCCAGCTGAAACTATGCCTGATTGCATCAGATACGCATATGGTCACGATGAAAATATATGGGCTAAAGCTTTTGGTCACGACAGCGAGTTTAGCTGGAATTATTTTGCTCGTACAACTGATGAGGCACCTCCAGTTTTAGTTCCAAGAGGCAAAATAGTTGGAGGCTCAAGCGCAGTTAATTCGCAGATATTTTTAAGAGGAGTACCTGAAGATTACGATGATTGGTTTGACCTTGGTAATGACGAATGGTCATACGATAAATTATTACCGTTTTTTAAGAAAGTCGAAACCGATACTGATATAGATGATGAATTCCATGGAACTGAAGGTCCAATTCTTGTAAGACGGTTCAAAGAGAATGAATGGCACGAAGAACAACAGGCTTTTTACGAAGCTTGTCTTTTAAAAGGTTTTGATGATTGTAAAGATCACAATAACCCAAATACTACAGGGGTAGGACCGATGCCATTCAACAATTTTGCTGGTTTTCGGCAAAGTACTGCTGTAGGTTATTTAACGCCTGCGCGAAACCGTGAAAATTTAAATATTCTACCAAATGTTTTAGTAAATAAAGTGGTTTTAGATGGAAAAACTGCTATTGGAGTTGAAGTTGAACATAACGGGTCAATTTCAACAATTAACGCAGATGAAGTTATACTCTGCGGAGGTGCTATCAATTCACCGCAATTACTTATGCTTTCTGGAATTGGTCCAACAGATCATCTAAAGGACGTTGGAATAAAAACGAAACAACATTTATCTGGAGTAGGGCAAAACTTAAGAGACCACCCACAGGTAACTTCAATGTGGAGATTAAAACCTGAATACGTTAAAGATTCTTTAAAGCCGAAAATACAATTCGGCGTCAGATATACTGCTACTGGCTCAGATTTAAGAAATGATATGTACACAATAGCTTTTTCAGCTTCACCAAAAGAAGGGATTTACTTGCATACTGAAACTCCCAGAGATTGTTTTGGTCTGGTTTCCCATCTAAATTTAGCTCTTGGTTCAGGTGAAATACTCCTGAACAGTTCTGACCCTACTGAACACCCAATACTTGATTATAATTATTTCAATGAAGAGTTTGACTTAATACGTCTTAGAGAATCTGTAGACATTTCTTTGAACGTAATTGAAACTTCGAATGTAAAAGGATTGATACAAGAGAGATTGGATCCGCTTCCAGAAGATTTATCATCATTGAATGCTTTGGACGACTGGATTAAAAGAACAGCAGGAACCAGTCATCATGTATCAAGTACCTGTAAAATGGGTCCTTCGTCCGATGATATGGCTGTTGTTGATCAATATGGAAAAGTGCATGGAGTTAATGGACTTAGAGTAGCAGATGTATCTATTATGCCTGATTGTGTTCGGGCGAATACAAATGCTACAGTTATGGCTATAGGAGAAAGGGTTGCAGATTTTATATCCAAAGGCAAATAAGAGGATGTTTAATTAAAGGAGTTCAGATGAGTGAGTTTGATAATAAAGTGGTTTTGGTAACAGGCGGTACTTCAGGAATAGGGAAGACCACTGCTGAATTGTTTTCTGAAAATGGAGCAAGAGTCATAATTTCTGGAAGAAGAAAAGAGTTGGGTGAGCAAATCGCTAAAGATATTGGTGGAATGTTTGTTGAATGTGATGTTTCTAAAGAGGAAGACGTTATCAATATGCTTGATATCGTTAAACGGGAATATGGACATTTAGATATTGCTTTCAATAATGCAGGAATAGGTGGAGAAAGGAGTTTAATAACTGAGACCAGCTCTGAAAAAATGCATTCGGTAATAGACACCAATCTAAAAGGTGTATGGTTTAGTATGAAATACGAAATACCACTTATGCCGGAAGGAAGTGCAATTGTTAATATGGCGTCTGTAGTTGGGCTTATAGGAGGGTCTGCTTTCGCATCATATGTTGCTAGTAAACATGCTGTTATAGGATTAACCAAATCAGCTGCAGTTGAATTTGGTTCAAAAAAGATACGAGTAAACGCTGTTTGTCCGGCAGTCATTAAAACCGATATGACTAAAAATACTTACGAAACACCTGAAAAAGAACAACAGAATTCGGCTCAATATCCGATAGGCAGGCTAGGTGAAACAATTGAAGTGGCAGAAACAGTGTTATGGCTTAGTTCGAATAAATCTTCGTTTGTTCATGGCCAATCAATAGTGATTGATGGAGGATATACTGCAAAATGAAAAAAGCTGAACTAATTGCGCCACATACGGGTATACCATCTTTTTACAAAGCTCCTGTAGTAGATATTGATAAAGTTCAAAAAGGCGATGCAGTCATAGCTGGAGTCCCTATGGACCATGGAATAGTCCTTACTCGTACAGGAACCAGGTATGGTCCTAGAGCAATAAGAGAAGCCTCTTTATTTTACAGGGCTGTTCAAGAAGGAGCTTCTGAAAAAACATCTGTAAATGTCCAAACAAAAAAAGCCCAAAGATTAAAAGAAAGAATTAAATTAGTTGATGTCGGAGATATACCGATATATCCACAGGATATTAAACAGACATCTGAATCTATAACAGAAGATGTATCGTTTCTAGTTAAAAATGAGACATTACCAGTTTTGTTAGGTGGAGATCACTATATAACATATCCTGCGTTTGAAGGTTTGTGCAAAGGGTTTTCAGAGCTTAAAAACAATGCAAAAATCGGACATGTCCATATAGATAGCCACACAGATTTTCGTGATTCCTATGCTGGTTTAGGTAAATTTAATCACGGTACATCTGTAAGACGGTTAAGTGAAAACCCAATGATAGAGTATAAAAACATTGCCTGGGTAGGATTGAATGGTAATGTTCTTGATTCAGATATCTACAACATTTACAAAAAAGAAGGTCTCAGGATGATAACATCTGGTGATATTGTAGATAACGGAATTGAATCTGCTATTGTTGAGGCAGTTGAAGCCGCATCAGATGGAACCGACGCAGTATATTTAAGTATAGATATAGATGTTGTTGATACAGCTTATGCACCAGGTACGGGCATACCCGTTTTTGAAGGTATTACATCCAAAGATTTTCTTATCGCAACTGAAATATTAAGTAAATATCCAATTGTAAAAGCAATTGATTTATGTGAAGTGTCTCCACCGTTTGACCCTAGCGAACGAACAGCATATTTAGCTGCTAATGGTCTAGTGACCCTACTTTCTCCATATATATTCGACGTTGTGGACGCTCAATAACAAATATGTAGATGACTGTGGCGATTTATATATTTCACCACGGAGATGGCATCATTCCTACAGTTACTTCAATCAAATAAGGCGATTGACTCTCAATAGCTTTTTTCAATTCAAGCTGAAGTGAATCAGGTGTTGATACTTTTGCAGCTTGCATTCCATACGAGTTTGCTAATTTAACAAAATCTGGATTTTTCAGTTTAGAACCTATTACCCTGTTATCATACTTTTGTATTTGATCTCTATGAACATTGCCATAAGCTTCGTCATTAAATACGATTACGATTACATTAATACCGTAATTGACAGCGGTATTCATTTCTTGTGAATTATATAAGAACCCTCCGTCTCCTGAGATACAAATTACAGGACGGTCAGGAGCTGCGACTTTGGCTCCTAATGCAGTTGGATAGGCATAACCCAAATTACCGAAATAAGAGGATGTTATATATCCGTTATGGGTTTTGACTGGATAAGCCCATCTGCAAACATATCCGATTTGGTTTACCCCTTCAACAAGGATTGTATCTTTTGGAGTAACAGAATTAATGGCATTTACGAAAGATATTTGTGGCTCCATTGAGTTCAAAACCAAATCGCGGGATTTTTTTACTTGCTGTATTTCTATTTTTGAAAAACCACTGGCTTTCGGCTTATTTATTGAATCAATGATTAACTCAAGAGTATCGTTAGGGTTACCTGGAATGCTGGTATTGGTTAAATGAGGTTGTCTGTAGTGATTAGGTTCACTCGAAACAATCTCTACTACATCTTTCATTAAATGTAATTTAAATTCTGGAAGTCTTGTACCTATTGAGATTGTTAAGTCGCTCTCTTGAATGAGGTCATCTATATCCTTACATTTGTTTACTGGGTACCCAATATATAGATCATGGTCATTATCCATCATACCTTTACCGTTGCCGGTAGTTATTACTGGAGCTCCAATTAATTCAGCTAATGTTTGAATCAATTGTTTTCCTTTATTGTTTCCAGCTCCAACCCATAACAGTGGTCTTTCAGATTTCGAGATTTTTTCAGTGATGGTATCCAATTTGTTGGAATCTATTTTGGGAAATGATTTTTCTGTTTTTGCAGGTATATCGAAATCTACTTTCTGTCCTAATACATCTTCAGGGATTTCTATTTCCACTGGAAGAGTTATGCCAGATTTAAGATGGTCGAATGTATTTTTCATATCAATTTGCAAACTATCAGGGTTATCAAGTACATGGGACCATTTAGTTACTTGCTGAACCAGCGTTTCGTGGTTATCAACTTCGTGCAATGCACCTGTCGAATATCCAATCAATTCTTTTGCAATTTGTCCTGATATTACTAATACCGAATTTGTAGATGCGTAGGCAGTTCCGATTCCAGCAGAAGCGTTCATTAAACCGGGACCAGGAACAACAACTGCAACACCGAAATCATTAGTGATATGAGCGTAGCCATTTGCCATATATGCTGCACCCTGTTCGTGCCTTGTTGAAATGAATTGGATTTGGTCGGAACGCTTGTAAAAAGCGTCCATTAATTCGTATATCTGAACACCTGGTATACCAAAAACGTGTTGGCATTTGTTTGCTACCAACGAAGAGACGATAGCATCACCTACGGTCATCAATGCCATGTTGAATCCTTCACCACAGTTTTAATTTGTAAATGTAATTTTATCAATGGTGTTGTCATCTATGAAATCCCAATCGTATTCTACACCTAGTCCATGTCCGTCAGGTACATCCACGAAACCATTTTGGTCAATGGAGTCGAGTTCATCACTATAACCGTTTTTATATATTTCAGGGTGAAATGCCCTGACTTTAGGATGCAAAAGACCCATTTCGTAATAATTTGTGTTTCTTATGCTAGCCATTAGGTGTCTTCTTACAGGACCAGGACTATGTAGTTCAACATCTAGTCCAAACCCTTCGGCTGCGTGCGCGATTTTCATCACACCAGTGACTCCACCGTCGTAATCTGGGTCTGCTCTGACGAAATCTGTTGCCTCATTCACAATGAAATCCACGTGGCTTTCCAAACCTCTAATATGCTCTAGCTGCAATAAAGGTGTTTTTATAAGTTGTCTGAGTTTTCGGTGCGCATGAGCTGAAACACCGCCATCTTTAAATGGATCTTCAAGCCAGAAGTATTTGTGTTCATCACAGGCCCATCCAATTTTTAAAGCCTCTCCAAATGTATTTATCGCACAAAATGGATCTAGCATTAAATCCATTTTCCCACCTACTTGATTTCCAACTGCATGAACAACGTCAATTTGCTTTTGAATGGTTGCATCTTGCCATCCGTGAATTTTAAAAGCGGGGTAACCCATATCCAAACAATCTTGAGCAAATTCAGCGTATGCTTCAGCAGTATTTAAACCGCCTTCGTTATGGTCTCCAATAAATGTACTGGCATAACATGGTAACTTCTTTTTTGTACCGCCAAGAAGTTCATATAAAGGAGCTTCGTAATATTTGCCAGCTAAATCCCAAAGGGCAATATCGATAGCCCCTAAACCCATACGTGCGTTTTGACGTAAAGCTTGTTTAGCGTCGTTGAAAATCTGTTCGCGTTCCAAAGGATTTCTTCCTATTAAATAGGGAGCGACAATTGGGATACCAGCATATTCAATGCTTGGTCCCCCAGTATATTCACCAATCAAACCTTCATTGGTATGAATACGTAGTATATCTGCAGTTCTTTTCAATAAAGACCCAGGTTTGTATATAGGAATACCAATAGTTGGATCCGCTTCTACATCTTCCAACCCGTATTCAATTTTTACGATTTCAATTTTTGTTATTTTAATTTCTGATGGCATTTCACTATTTTGCTTATTTAAAGAGTTATATACCAAGTCATTCAATGCAATCAAGTAAAATGAGAATGAAACACTTTGGGGCCAGAAACACTTTATTGGCATTTCAATTAAAGTTTTATATTGTTACACTACCTCCACAAAAACAACTTCCATGGAGGTAATATGGCTAACCATAATATATTGATCGTTCATGCACATCCAGCTGATTTTGCTTGTGATGCAGCAGCTACCATGGCTCTACATGCCGAAAGAGGAGATAGGGTTACAAGCCTAGTTGTATCACATGGGGAAAGGCACCATATGCAATGGCTCCATGATCAAAAGCTTATGCCTCCAGAGAAACGAGACCCAGACCTAGGTGAACTTAATTTGACTAATTATAGAGAATTCAAAAAAAGGGAAACTGAGAGGATAGCTGAGGTATTAGGGATAAGTGAATTGATTATGCTGGGATGGGTTGACGGACAAATTTATTTCGAACAAGAAAAAATAGAACAGATTGCTGAAGTCATTAGAAAGGTTAAGCCAGATATATTCATAACAAGATTACCTAATGTTTTATCAGAATCTACACATGATGATCATCCTGAAACAGCAAGGATAGCATTAAAAGGACTTAGACATGCTCAAGACAGGGTGATGGAATTTGACGGAGTTGAATCATATCGAGGTGTAAAACAGGTTTTTCATTCGCTAGCTGGAGGAGAGGAGCTAAATAATAACGGAATGTTACAACCAGGTATTACTCCTGATGTCTGGATAGATACATCGTCGGTAATTGAAAAAAAGGTACACGCTATAGACCAATTAGTGAGTCAAGGCTATCATGGTCAAACTGCTAGACGGATAGTCGAAGCAAGAGACGGTAGGTGGGGTATGATCGCAGGTTCAGCCTATGCAGAACCGTTTATTCGCCCATTCGGGTTGATTTATGATAGCTTGCCAATGTCACCTAGGTCTTTGAGTGATGCTTATCAACCTACTCATAAAGACTTTATCGACACACCTGTTAACAAAATGCCATCGGCAACACCTGAAATTGCATACAAACTTATTCCTTAATTAAATTCAAATGAATAAGGACCAACTTCCAATTGAAAATAATAGTCGCCATCCCCGTGTACTTGTATTCGGAGGATTGAATATGGGATTAATCACCAAGGTGACTAGAATGCCAGAAGAAGGCGAGACAATAAGAGGGAACGAATTTTATGCGTCTTCAGGAGGAAAAGGAGCTACTCAGGCAGTTGCTGCTTCTAGAAATTTAGCCGAAGTAAAAATGATAGGCAAAGTAGGAGATGATATTTTTGGTAAAAGTCTTCTGGATACCTTAAATAACGAAAACATTGATACAGATCATATTGGTGTAGACAGTATTGCCTCAACTGGAACTGGAGTTATTATTGTTGATTCTTCTTCACAAAATCGAGTTATTGCCACGTATGGTGCTAATTTAAAATGTGATTACGAACAGCTGCAATCAGTAAATCAATCGGTCGAATGGGCAGATATACTTATGCTCCAGATGGAGATTCCATTCGAATTGTCTGTTCAAGCAGCGAGGATTGCAAAAGCCAATAATACAACTGTTTTATTGGATCCAGCCCCAGCATCAAGCATACAGTTAAATGAATACCAATATTTTGACGTGATAACCCCCAATCAAATTGAGGCCGAGTATTTTACAGGAATAAAAGTTGAAGACGAAAAATCTGCTGCTAAAGCTGCCGCTATTTTGTTTGATAGAGGAATAAGAACAGTAATAATTACAGTTGGTGATCAGGGCGTATATTATAAAACTGAAGATGAAAGCGGATTTGTTCCTGCTTTTAAAATAGACAGTATTGACACAACATCGGCTGGGGACGCTTTTAACGGTGCATTTGCTTCGTGCCTAACTAAGAATATGTCAATTTACGATGCGGTGCGCTTCGGTTGCGCTGCTGGTGCTTTAGCTGTCAGTAAAAAAGGAGTACAAGATTCAATGCCTTATTCCAATGATATTTATTCTTTTATTGAAAATTATTGTCGATAAATTGTAATGTTTACAGTATTGTTGAGTATTAGTTATCTAATCGGAGATTTTGATGCATAAAAAAAGCTGGTTAACGAAGAAAAAAAATGTTTTAAGAGAATTGATAAATGAAGGTAAACCGACTATTGGTACCCACGTTCATTCAGTTTGGCCTGGAGTTGCTGAAGTTATAGGGCATAGCGGAACTATAGATTATGTCGAATTTGTCGCTACATATGCTCCCTACAATCTATTTTCTTTAGAAGATTTTGGCAGGGCTATTGATTTGTTTGATCACATGTCTTCTATGATGAAACTTGATCAAGACCAGAAAATATTTCAAGCAGAAAGAGCTTTTGGTTCAGGTATCCAAAACCTTTTATTTTCTCATATACGGACAGTTGATGATGCAAAAGAGTCTGTAGCAGGAATGAGAGCTGAAACACCAGGTAGTGGTGGTCTAGCGGGCGCTTCAAGTACCAGAGATATGGGATACGTTTTTCCTGATATAGAGTTGCAAGATTTTGTTAAAGCAACTCAGGATGGAGTTGTAGCTCTGATGATTGAAAAGAAATCAGCTGTTGATAATTTAGAAGAAATCTTGTCGGTTCCAGGGATTGATATGGTTCAATTTGGAGGCGGAGATTATTCGATGAATATAGGTGCTTTTGGAAATTATCCTCATCCAGATGTTAAAAAAGCGGAGACATACACAATCGAGACTTGTATAAAAAAAGGTATAAGGCCTCGTATTGAAATTACGAAATGGGAAGATGCAAAACCATACATGGATATGGGCGTTATCGATTTTAGTATTGGTAATGATCTTGTAACTGTATACAACTATTGCCAGGAGCAAGGTGAAAAATTAGCTAAATTGCTCAGCTAAAAACTTATCGTTTTATTTCTTATCTGTTATGAGTTTCTAACGATATTAAATTGCCAATTGAAGGTAATCTATAAGTCTTATTGGGTGGCAATAAAGAAAGGCCATGTATCAAAGCCCAGTCATCAACAGTTAATGAATCCAAATGTAGCTTGTAAGTTCCTTTATTGTTTCTTTCGATAATTTTATTTCTTGTTAAATATGCAATTCTTGTTTCAATTAATCTGTAATATATATTTTTCTTTTGGGTCTCTTTTAATATTTCTCCAGTTATTTCATTAGTGAAAGGAACTTTAAATAGACCTTTCTTATATAAGCCAACCCATGACACTTTTTCTAATGCTTTGCTAGATGTAAAAGGGGATTCCCGTTTCATAAAAAACCAATGGAATCTATATATTTGGTCAAAGGTTCTTAATCCATAGCCTTCTTTATTCCATGGTTCTGAACCTTCATATCTGTCAAGGAATCCTGCGTAATCGTATTCATTGAAAAAAGATTGTACGTCATCATTTTGATATGCTCTAGCCTCTTCTCTCCAGGCACATAATATGATTGAATCCGAAATAGTATCATGTGGTCTACTAGCCCATGGATTTTCAAAAGATTTAGATGTAGACACGTTAGATCTCCGATAAGTGTTGGGATTTACTATACATCATAATTATTAAGCAACTATTGAACAAACCAGCAGTATTTATCGAAATATTGAAGTGGGTTTATGTTGTAAAGTTCTTAACTATCGTAAGGATTAAAAAAACGAGATAAGATTATTTCGGATTTGCTAATAAATTAAAGTTGGATAGAGTAAATTTATAGGTGATTTATACATGTGCTTTTATCCTGTAATTGGAATCAGAATTAATTATGTTTATGTGAATTTGATAGAAAATAAATCAGCGTCTTTCATATCGAATTTTAATCTGATTTGAGAGCCTGATAAATTTTTAAGACTAGGTCCACCTAAATCGGTTTTACTGTTTTCACCTGGCCAAGATATTTTATGTTTGATTTCATCACCTTGCATAACCATACTATCTTTCAATGTGAAATTTGGTATAGGTGTGCCATCAGCATTTTGAATTTCTATTGCAATGTGACCAGCAGCACTTGTGGAATAATTTATATCTAATTGTTCGCCTTTAAAAATGAAAGGCTTAGTAACCATTTGACCTCCACTATATGGAGCGTTAAGTGATGTTAATCCATCTATGCGTAAAACCATTCTTTCTATAAAAGCTGTATTTTGAGAATAATTGCGTGTCACATAAAAAGACATTTCTTTTTCACTTGTAGGAATCAGACCTAATGCTGGGTAATTATTTCTGCTGGTCCAATTGTTGATGCCGATCCCGGGACGTATAAAACTTTCTTTAAATATAAAATCATATGTTTCTGTACCTGCGCGACTAGTTAAAAGTACTCCGTCTGAATAATCTCCTGCTCCTTTTATATCTAGTTCTTCCAAATTATTGTGATGGTCAATTATATTTTGCGGAATCACTTTGTTTTGAGCATAGTCCAAATCATCTTTTCGGTTTATATGTTTTGTATCAGCAAAAAATATTCGTGCAGATAGCGATATATAAATATGAGGTGCACGGAAATATGGAGTTGTTTGGTTAGTGTATAGTTGGCTATCAGGACAAGTTGTACCTGTATCACTATATTTCATCAATACTGGTTGGGACCATTCTTTAAAATCTTTTGAAAATGATTTGGCTGTGGCTCTCCTACCTTCCTGCATGTGTCGCGAGAATAATATGTATCTTTTTTCTTCTTCTGACCAGAACATAACATTTTGTGAATCAAAATGGTTTTCAAGAACTGGAGGAATAAAACAAACATCGGGTATTTCATTCCAGTGGATCCCGTCTGAGGATTGTAGAGGTTGTAGCCCAAGGTTTGTAGGTTTACGTACGTTTATATTAGCTTTGTATTTTTGGTTCTTGTCAGAATGTTTATTTGTGTCTATAAATGGACAAAATGTATGGCCTGGAGAACCTGGTAAAATTGCGTTATTTGCAGACGAACCATCAATATCGATCAGGTTCAATATTGGTTTTATCCATGTTTCTCCATCCTTGCTTTCTGCGTAGCATATAGGGCTACCAGGTGCACTACTTCTATAATACATTCTGTATATATCATCGTCTTTTAAAATTGTTGGATAAAACGCTTTTGGCCCTTCCCATGGTTGGTCTAAAAGAATGGCAGGTCCTTTGTTCTGTGGTTCTTGAAGTTTCAACTTTGTCCCGTTAAATTCATCTATTAGATGATAGTCAACAAAAAGTTCTCTTTGGGAACCTATATTTATGTGGTTTTTGTTTGTCATGCTATTTAATTCGTGATAAATCAAAATTTAACGAATGGTTAATGTGGAACTCCGTTATAGGATATGGATTCAATGTCTATTGAGCCTTTTTTAATATCTATAAATGGTTCGCCTTGTTTTACTCCTACTGTACCGTAACCGGAATCTGTAGATAGAAAAGATATAAAATCTGAATTGTCTGAACGCTGTATGTAAAGTGTTTTTGCAACAGCATCGTATCTTACTCCAGAATATGATTGAATCAAAGAATATGATGATAGAGCTCTTCCATACCAATGACCTGCCTCATATTCATCAAACGGATTTCTAGATGTTTTAGTGTAACGATTTCGAGTAGTTTGTATAATATCGAGTCCTTCATTTATAAGGCCTAGACTGATCATATGTGAAGCTACTTGGTATTCAATTCCTGTCCATACTTCATCACTATACGGGAACGGAAGAGAAGGACGGCCTCCATTAGGCCACGAACATAAAATCAAACCACCATCTGAACCAGTAGCATAGCTTGGTCTTTGGGGATTCGCATGTTTGGATAAATCACGTTTAAAATTGTATTTGTAAACTGCTTGCAAATGGCTTATTACTTTATCTGAATCCAATATTTCGCCGATTCCACATACATGCGCAAGCCATGCACCGATAATTCCGTCTGAAAGACAACCCTTGCCATATTGATATTTGGGACCTTCTTTTTTAATTAACTCAGTTCCTTCGTCTGACAAATAATCAGGTCTGTTACCTTTAAATTCTAAAGGGTTTGCTGCTTTCAAGTGTTCCCATTGTGTATCTTGTATAAAAAATTCTCCGTTAAACAATTTGTTTTCACAGTATTTACGTCCTTTATCAAACAAATCTTTTTGCTTGGAAGTATCTATTTTTAAGTGGTCACCCATGAGAATAATCGCTTTCAAAGCGCCTAAATATATAGAAGTACACATTCCATTAGGTCCCCAAAACTCAATGTCATACGTGTTATGTTGGGGTTCCAATAAATACCCGTTATGTAATGGATCCCACGTATCGATACAATAATTCATGGATATTTCAACCTTGGGCCAGATTGATTTGAGCCAATTATTGTCTCCAGAAATTCTCCAATCCCTATACACTTGCATAATCTCACCTAACTGCCCATCTGCTGCTGCCAATAATTCGTGAGGGGCATCACCCACTGGTAATGCTGCTCTGAAGCGTTGGTGACCGATTTCGTTTTGAGAGTGAATAAATGCGGTTTCTCGCAAAGTTCGTTCCAATCTGGGAAACAAATGAGGGATAGCCTGTGCATAGTTCCAAACGTGGGTACATGAACCTGGGCAAAACCCATCACTATCTCCGCAACCTTCCCAACACCAAAGTGTACCGTCAGATTGCCGTAATAAAGTAGGAGATTTAAGTATAGATAAATTGGCCGATACTGATTCCAAAATAGAATCAGATAAATCTGTATTGTAAAAAGTATCAGAGAATAATTCAGTTTGATTTTTCAATGTGTCATAGTTTGATTCCCAGTATTTAGTAACTGAATTTATGTTGTTAAATTTGCTTGAATACCAAGGTTTGTGAAATTGATTTGTTTTCGATTCATCGTGCCCGTAAGTTAGATTTGTTTTTGGCACATACCATGATAGTAGAAGTTTAATTGTTTTGTTTTGATTGGGTTTCAATTCAAAAGGGACATAGATTGAAGCACCAGGACTAGGAGTCCCTTGTTCTATTGGTTGTTTGTTATAGTAATTTCCGTTTTCAACGTCTTTCCATGCTATACTTTGAGAATCGAACCATCCTCCTCTAAACCAAGAACAGTTAACATGTGTTGCTTTTTCGTAAACTGAAGCATTGAATGCTGCTTCATCATTTGGATGTGAATCTGTTGCTGGTTGCCAGAGAGTGAACCCTTTTTCTGATTTGAGAACTGCTTCTCCTCCTGAACCGTTAGACATGAAATTAATACTGTTGAAAGAATAAATACATGATAATAAATTTTCTGTTTTGTTTGTGAATTCATACTCTATAGCTGCTAGTGGTAAACTCGAAGAATCTTCTTCTGTTGGAATGAAAGGGCTCCATCCTTTCAAACTTGCTTTTATATCGAAAGAATCATCCGTGAATTCAATGTTTCCGAATGGAAAACGAGAATTAAAAGTAGATGAATCGAATCGAGGAAGACCAAAAGTAGAATGTGCTAATCCGTTTCCTGTATTGGCTGCGCCGAATATCTTGAATTTTGGTACCGGACCTTCGATTACCCTCGCGTTATTTTGGTTTCCACCAACGTAGATTGCAGAATAAGTATATGGTTGATTGAATATTTGGGGTTTATGGTTTATTGAAACATGTGATAATGACCCACTACCATCCAAGCAAACCATACCAGCACCGATACCTCCCAATGGAAAGGCAACATTATCTGTACTGTTTCTGTCGTATAAGAATCCTGGTTTCAGACTATTTCCTTTTTAGCTGTTAAACTATGCCGAAATCTGATCGGTAACCACCGGCAACATCTCCACCTTCCCAACGGTATTGTCTAGGGTAAATTGATAATGATCGGTCCTCAAGTGGCAATTTTATTGGAACGTTACCAAGTTGAGATGATAATCTGCTCGCTATAGCAGCTTCCAACGCCTGTCGTAGGTCATGACCTGTGACCCAAGGTTCTGAACCCGTCTCCAGAGCTCTGATAAGAGACCTGATTGATCCTGTTCTATACCCGAATTCGCTCCATTCATATCCAGCATATTTAGGATCAATTTCGATCCTGTGACCATTTTTGTCAAACCCTTTAAATATTTGAGGTGGCGCCCATTCCCATCTAATCAAACTATCATCGGTCCATACATCAATACCTCTTAGAGGAGTTGGTTGTCCGTAAACATTTGTCAAAATTCCAGTATCCATTGTGAATATACCATTAATCGCTACGCCCATATCTTCTTTTTTATGCATAGCATCCTTAGCAATTGAAATGGCTTCGTCTTTTTCCACTTCCCCTTTTAGTAAATCTAAATGTGTGCCCCATGTTGTTACTTCGGAAATTTCAGCATTTAGCAACAACCTTAATACAGAAATGTGTTGACATCCTCCTCCTGATATCTCGCCACCCCAGGCATGCACTGATGCTCCTTTTATTTCTCCATACACTCCAGATTTAAGTCTTTCAGCTACCTCTTGATTTTCGTTCATTGCTCTTTGTAAAATCCCACCTGCCAAAATGCTTCCTTTTGATTTGCAAGTATCAATCATTTCATCGACATCCGATAATCTAGCTGCGATTGGTTTATCCGTTGAAATCGCTTTGACACCAGCATTTGCACAAGCAATAACAGCATCTTTGTAATGTTTACTGGGTGTTACTATTGCTGCGATATCTGGAACAATATCGTTGAGTAATTCTCTAGCTCCAGGGTATATATTTTTAACGCTGAATTTCCTTCCGGCTTGTTCTCTTCTTTCAGGGTTGTGTTCAGCAATTGCTACGATTTCCGTGTCAGGGTATGTTGTATACGCTTCGGCATAATACTGCCCGAGTCTACCGCATCCAATTATTGCAACTTTATGTTTTTTATTTGCCATTTATTGTTCCTAGTTGTTTATTTAGATCAAATCGCGATTGCACGTTTTTACAATATACGTCAAATTTAACTGCTGATTCCATAAAAACATACTCTAATCTACCAACGTTATATTGGCTTAATAATAAAGTTGCAAATGGAATCATTGATTTTATAGGTAACTATTGTTGGCAAGTGTGATTTGTTCTAGTCTTTTTTCATGAAAATCTTTAGCGAAATCATCTTCTGTAACAAAAGGTTGATACTTTGTCATGAATTCATCAAATGTTTGCTTTGGAGTGTTATTTGTTGTGTCTAAGATGAATTTTTTAGGTAATAAAGAGTTTTCGAATTCCTCATGGAATCTTTCGAGTAAATAGGGAACGTCCTTTTTCTTAATGGTTTCTCTCACATGTCGGTCAGATGCCATCCTTTGATAAATGGTTTCCTCGGTTGCTGTAACCAAAACCAAAACCGGATTTTTTGCAACTGTAAGCAGTTCTTTTTCTACTTCTCTCGCCATTTTAGACCTCTGTCCCAGCAAACTTCTTTTGGGAGCTCCGCTTTCTATACCTCCGTACCCATAATACATGGGAGCGTAAACTGCTTCTTCAATATGATATCCGATCATACATTGGTCAGGGCCTTCAAAAAACTTTCTCGACAAATGGTGGGCAATCATGAATCTTTGAAACATTTCTTTTAATTGGATCGGACCATTTGAAAGGTAATCTGCGGCTTCTTCACCTAACTCAAGATTAGGGATTGTGAAATGGTCGTGAAAGCCCCTCCCTTTACCTACGTTTAAATCGGTCCATTCGACAATGTTGTCTCCTAACGTAGTTTTACCAGTATATTCACATCCAACGATAATCA
This sequence comes from uncultured Dehalococcoidia bacterium, assembly GCA_964645865.1. Classification (GTDB taxonomy): domain Bacteria; phylum Chloroflexota; class Dehalococcoidia; order Lucifugimonadales; family OSU-TB39; genus OSU-TB39. Next base: position 16,780 of record CAZYCG010000006.1, read on the forward strand.
GGTTCATAAAATCACCTCTTGATAATCCTCTATATAAAATGTAGTAAGTTCTTTTCTAAAATAGGTTGAATATTTCTGTGATTATACACGTTAAAGATTTGCCATGTAAAAATAATATTGTGCTAATGTATATGTCGTTATGCAAAACGAAATATGCCATAATAACAACAATTATTGAAACAAAAGCAGGAAAATCATAATCCAGTTTTGTATAGGAGAATCTTATGAAACAATATAGAGCCGGTGTAATAGGATTAGGATGGATGGGCATGCTTTACGACCTTGCGCAAAGAATAGGTGACAAATTCGAGATTGATGATGCTGATAGGCCTACTCCTCAATTGGATGTTCATAAACGAATTCATCATCACGAACATCCGGGTGGAGAAGGCAATCCTTCTAGTTATGCTGAAGCGATTTATGACAGACCTGATGTAGAACTGGTTGCAGCAGCAGATAGAGATGTTAAAAGATTAGGTGCATTCACCGAGAGATACGGGATTTCAAACGTATATACAGATGCTGAAGAAATGTTGGAAAAAGAAAAGCTGGATATAGTAGCTGTGGCAACTAACACAAAAGGAAGATCTCATTTCACATGTATGGCATCTAATCTTGGTGCCAAAGGTATTTTCACTGAAAAACCAATGGCCCATACTCTTGCAGAAGTTGATGAAATGGTTGCAACATGTGCTAAAAACGGAACTGCCCTTTCCTGTGGGGCCATCAGCACTACACATCCATCTTTCGAAAGAGCGAAACGAATGATAAATGAAGGAGCTATCGGAGAAGTTATGTCTATAGAAGCTGCTGGTCCTGCAGCCCAACACCAAAATTGGTCATATTTTCTTGATTCAGAGCCAGATTGGGTAGTTGGAATAGGTGATAAACCTAGAGCCGAATCAGGAAGTAGTGAATTCAAAGGGCAAGGGATGCTTGTTGCAAAAGATGGGACGATAGTTCATTTTAGATCTGGAGCGCCAGGAGTTAGAATAACAGGAACCAAAGGCGAAATATTTTATGGTTATGCATCTAAATGGACATTGCTTCAAAATATCAAAGTTGAACAAAGTGATGGAGAATATGAAGTACTAAATCAAATGCCCTGGCCTCATCCACAATTTTCTCCACCATACGGAGGGATATATTCTTTAGATGATGTTGTCAGGACAATCAACGGTGATTTGGATGAACCAAAAAATTCTGGGAAAAGAGTTGGAACAGCTATAGAAGTTGAAATCGCACTAAAACAATCTTCAGCTGCTGGAGGAGTTAAAGTAGAACTTCCATTAAATGACAGAAGTCTTGGGCTACATTATGATTGGTTCAGATAAACTCTTCAGAATATTATGAATTAGTATCTATAACTGGTTTTGGTCCCCGTCCAATAATGTCGGGAAGTGGTACAGGATTATAATCTTCAGTTGAAATCATCCATTCAAGTAAAAGTCGACGCATTTCAGAAATAATAGGTGTATTTATGGCATCGAAAGCTACGTTAGTTAGTTCCCATGGGTCTTTTTGTAGGTCATAGAGTTCGTCTCCATTTTTAGCTGTGGATGCATAATCATTTTTGCAGGAAAAGTTACTGTTTAAATCTGTGACGTATTTCCATTTAGGCGTTCGTACCATTTTGCGTCTACCTTCCGATTCTCTAGCCCAAAGGGAGTCAAAAATTGCTGGTGATCCTGTTTTTTCGGGTAATTTGTTAAACAATTCTTTTGTGTAATTAATACCTCCAGCTCCATATTCACTGAATGCCGCTATACGAGGTTTAGATTTTGTTACAGTTGGTAAAGGATTTCCTTGGAAACGACGGAGCATTTCAGGGTTAATCCATTCGGATTTGAATTCTGAACAAACTATCGGTACTGGATTTGGTATTTCTTGTTCGTTACGTAATGGTCGTTTGTCTATGAAATCAACTGCTCCTGTTAATTGCAATAACGTAGGTAATATATCTATGGTATTGACGGGAGAATAATCTATTTCTCCTTGCGGAATTGAACTTCCAGACCAGGAAACTATCAGAGGAACTTTTATCAAAGAATCGTAAAAAACTCCACCTTTACCAAACATGTTATGTTCTCCGGCAAAATCGCCATGGTCCGCTGTAAATACTATAATCGTGTTCTCTCTGATGGAAAGGTCATCAAGTTTTTTCAGGATTCTTCCTATTCCATCATCAACGAATTTCGTAAGAGCTAAATATGTTGATATAATCTCTCTTTTTTCGTTTTCAGATTTCCCATCTAATTTTAGCATCTCATATAAAATGGAATTACGTTCAGGGACTTCCTCTCCTTGAAATTCTGATGGGTTGGTTGGCGGCAATTTAATTGATTCTGGAGGAACCAAATCTCGGAACTCTTTAGGACATTCATTTGGTTGATGTGGGTCAGGGAATGAAACAACAATAGAAAAAGGGTTTGGTTCAGATCTGCGTTTAGAATTTAAACCAAAATCATCTCCTTGTACCGTTCTTTCCAAAAAAGATTCGACTTGAAGTGGTATTGCTCTAGATGAATAACCGTTTATAGGATGATCACTGATTACAGATTCACCCGCTCCTGTAGTTTTGCGCATTATTTCACGAGTAGAATGTGATTCATTTATTGTTGATTCTGGTACAACCCAGTCCATACCTTTGGTGTCTTTGTGTTCACCTAAATAATCATTTTTAGGTAAACCCATATGGGACAATTCGCACCGAACGTCAATTAGATTTAAATCTGAATTTTGTATGAAACAGTGATTTTTTCCGAATAACCCTGTTGTGTATCCGAGTTCTTTCCAGATTCTAAAAGAATGTAATTGATTGGGAGGCATTAAAGTTTCGTTTCGTCTACTACCTGTAGAATGTGGGTAGCGCGATGTCATCATCGAAACCCTGGCTGGTACACATAGCGGATGTGGTGTTACGGCATTTTCAAACATTACTCCTTGATCTGCAAGTGTTTCGAGATGGGGAGTATCAATTCCTACATCTGAATACATCTTTAAAGCATTGGATTTCATCTGATCTGCAATTATGAAAATGATGTTAGGAAGTTGTTTCATGTTGTATCTACCTTGTGGCAATTGACATCTGTGCATCTGTACATGATTATAGCAAAATATTTCATTAATTAAGTTTCATATATCATACTTCTTGTAAGTGGAGACATGAATAATTTGCCGTCTATGCAACAATATACGTCTCCGTTAATATGAACCTAGAAATAGGAGAGAAGTATGTTTATAGATCTAATGGATATAATTGTAACTGGAAAAATCGATTACTCGTGCGAACCTAAAATTGAAAAAGAGTATTCATGTAGGGCGTGTGATGTGAACGAAACTGTATCTGAGCAAAATCAAGAATCTTCTTCTAATAATGAACTTTTTCATGATGCAAAACATACAACCAAAGGTGTATCTCCTCTTGTCGGCCAGATGTTTGCTTCTATGAACGTATAGATATTAAGTTATTATCGTTTTGAAATTAATTAATTTGACCATATTTATCTAACTTATATTAATTTTAAAAATTTCTTAGAATCTTAAGAACGGTCTTGAAAAAACAGCACCACTGATTACAACATAACACCTAACACTAATATAAATTGTATTATTGGAATCTCGTTTGTGTAATTACCTCGTAAATCCTTTTGTTTTATATTAACTATTAAGATTTCATCTGGATTTGTATCAAGTTTCTTTTCGCTCAATCAATTGGCTTACGAGATTTTTAATAAAATGTTAATCTCTAATCCGAATGTAGTTATGGTAATGAACTTATCTACGTAATTATAAATAAATGAGTAGAAATTGAAACAGCCACTTAATATAGCAGTCATCGGTCTTGGTCACAGGGCGTCATATCTGGTTTCTTTATTGGATAAACTTCACACTAATTTCCAACTGAAATATGTTGTTGACCCCAATAAAGATTATTCTGTATCTAACCTTTCAAAATGGGAAATAAATCATCAGAATGTTGAGTATTTTGGTGATATTGAAACATTTTTAAAATTTTCGCATAACGTTGATGGAATAATCATTGGTTCGCCATGTAATCAACATACGACTCACGCCATAAATGTAAAAGAAACAGGATTACCTATTTATTTAGAAAAACCGGTTGCTACAACGTTTAAACAAATTGAGCAATTGAAAAACGCTTATAAAACTAAGGAACATCTTATAGTCGTGTCATTTCCCCTGAGTCAAACTCCTTTATTTAAAGAAGTCCAAAATCAAATCGGATATGGGAAATTAGGTGCTATCAACCAAGTTCATTCAAATAATAACGTTCCATATGGAGCTTTATACTATGGATATTCTTCTTATAGAGATTATTCAGTTTCAGGCGGGCTTTGGCTTCAAAAAGCTACACATGACTTTGATTATATTAACAAAATACTAGGTGTGCCAATATCGATTACTGCAATGATGAATCGTAGCGTTTATGGTGGTGACATGCCTAAGGATCTTTGGTGTTCAAAATGTGACTTTATTAGTTCCTGTACAGAAAGTCCTGAATTTTTTACGGAAACAGGTAACTCTCTTGCTGAAATGGGAGATCACCAGTGTGTTTGGGCTAAAGATATAATTTATCAAGATGCAGGTTCATCTTTGATAATGTATGAATCCGGTGCACATGCGAATTATTCTCAGAATTTTGTTTCACGCTTCGATGCCGCAAGTAGGGGTGCCAGAATAACCGGATATAATGCTACGATCTTATTTGACTGGTATACAAACAAAATTTCTATTATCGACCATATGAATAAATCTACTGAAGAGATTATTATCAGTAATTCTGATGGACACCACGGAGGCGACACTAGCCTTCTCAAAAATTTTGCTGACGTATGCTTAGGTAAAGATATTTCCAATACGGATTTGAATTCTGGATTACTTAGTGCAGCTATGTGTCTTAGTGCTAAAAAAGCATGCCATGAGCAAAGTTATATATCTATAGGGTCTATAGATTCAAGTAAATTTCCATATCCTGAAAATCCACCTGTAAAAACCCCAATAAACTTGGAACCTGTGTAAAGAATATATAAATGATTGAACCCAACCCAAATATTAATAATTCGAGTGGATTGGAAGTTTTATCGGCAAAGAGACTGTTTGGTGATTCTAATGGTTTCCATCAAAATAAAATTCCAAGTTTAACAAAATTAGAAAATGGTAAATTGCTTTTATCATATGTAATCAATAACAATGAGAAAAGCTTGGAGAGCTCAGTAGTTTTGTCTAAGTCTGATGATAATGGGGGGAACTGGTCCAATCCAGAGGTCCTATATGAGCAACCAGGCTGGAGTTGTCTCAATATGGGCGGATTAGTTCGGTTTAACGATCAGTTTATAAGATTGATCCTAGGAAAGATAAAAATAGATTTTTCATTGGGTGGAGATGAACCATTTTCCGAGTGTATAACAGGATATATCGACTCTCATGATGGTGGTGAATCTTGGAGTAAAGAAATTACTGAAATCAAGTTGTTTCCTGCATGGACAGAACTCTATGGGCAGAGTAACCCTCATCTTCTTAGAGACGGAAGGTATCTTATGTCTACTATGGGTACAATAGGTAGAGATGTTCAATGGCATGCTGGAGTATCTTTCTGTGACCCAAAAAATAATTACTCCTTTACTCCTCCTATTATTATTGCGAATCATCCGGAAAGACACTACAGCGATATAGATGTCGTGAAACTTGAAGATAATCGATTATTAGCTGTAATAAGAGAACATAATTTGCTTAAGACAGTATACTCACACTCTGAGGATGAAGGACAAACTTGGTCCCCAATTTCATACACTGGATTTTGCGGGTCCAATATCAAACTGAAAAGACTCAATTCAGGTGGTATTGCATGCTTGTACAGAGATGAAGATCCGAACAACCGTGGTGTAAGTTTAAGTATCTCGAAAGATGGAGGAGGTAGTTGGATTTATCATGGGCAACTATATTCTGCTCCAAAAGATGCTAAACATCTGCCTTACTACAAATGTGGCTATCCTGATCTTATATATCTCAATAAAACAGATATGCTTGGAGTTCTCCATACATATCCCGATGAAAAATATTGCATGGAAATACATCAATTCCTGATACGAGACAGCACATAAATTAACCTGTATATGCCTATTAACCATAAATTAATTAAGCTAAACTCTCACATATAAAACATACGGAGGTTGAGATGGATACCAATCGGATTACCGGATTAGCTCTTGCAGTATCACCTGCAATTGCAATCATTATTTGGTTCGTAATTGGCTTTGTAATATTGGATGGTGTTGGACCAGACACTCCTCAGAAATATATTGCAGAAATGGGTGCCAATAGTACGGCTATAACATATTTAATACCGTTAGTGACTCTATTATTTTTGATAGGAGTAGCTGGTATAGGGTACATTAAAAAAACAATGGAAGGAGGACCTGGCAGTTATATTGCAGGTTTTGCTTGGTTTTTGATTATAATAGGTGCAGCTAGTCAATTGGGTGAAGCCGCTTTTACACTTGCTGTCGCTGACTCTTCTAATACCGCTGCAACTAATCTAGCCGCTGCAGCTGGAGGAGATCCTGTTGCTGCCGCTACCGCAGCTGCCTATTCAGCTATAGCTTCTAGCATGTTTGCAGGCGGACAAGCGATAGGAGCCGTAACAACTGCTTTTTCTATGTTAGGATTCGCATTAATCGGAGTTGCAATATTACAGGCAAAGAATTTCAGCCCCATAATTGCTGGTTTAATGGTCATAACCGGAATATTCACTGTGATAATGTGCCTAGTTGATTATGAAAGCCCTATATTAGCTATTGGCTATATAGGTGTCGTGATTTCTTTCGTTGCTTTAGGTGTTAGTCTTTTAACCAAAAAAGGTTGATACAAACATTTTTGTATTGAACGGTTAATATATAGAGAACCGATGGTGCAGATTAAATGTGCCATCGGTTCTTTTTTGTTATCGAATCCGGCGTTTTAGTAGGAAGTTAACTAATGAATTGGTCAGAGCTTTTCTTGTTGTATGGTGGAATGTCTCTTTTAGCAGCATCTCCTGTTTTAGGACGAAGAACCCATACACGTTTATCTATAGGACTATTTATAATTGGGATATTAATGCTGGCCTGTTTATTTATTGTCAGAAGTGTATAAAAAGATAAACAAATATTTATTAAGCATGTCTTTGCCCAGTCTACCACCATCCTAGAGATCTACCGTTACCTGCAATGATCATTAGGCAGGTTATGATATGAAGACAGATCCAAAATGTTCTAAACGCGAGTGCTCTTTTTACATTTGTTTTTGAAATCGCAGGGTCTTTAGGAGAATCAGTATCTGTTTCACCTATAGGCATCCCTATCGTTCTTGCCCATACTTTTAACCAACTTTGTTCAGCCATTGTTTACCTCTGTTGAATTATAGATTTTTACGGTTTTGAAAAAAAGGGTTGACACGATTTAAATCGTATGATACTTTACACGAGTCCCAAGGGGTTGAGCCCAATATTTGAGGCCGAAGGGATCGGGGTAGGTGGAAGAAAATCGAGGTTGGTGAAAGCTAACTAAGGTGGACGGAAGCAGATCAAGATACCGAGGGCGGAGAGTAGATAGGCGAGATTCCTTGGGGCTTTTATTTTTACTAAGAAATGTTAAACATCGTTTAAAGATGTTTAATCACTAAGTTTTTAGAATTCCGATAAAAGGTAAATTCCTGTATTTTTCGTTGTAATCTAAACCATATCCTACTAAGAATTCATCAGGAACTTCGAAACCGATATATCGAATTTCAGTATCAACCAGTCTTCTGACTTTTTTATCCAAGAGTGTACATATTTGCAATGAATTGGTGTTTTTAGAAATTAAATGTTGTTTCAAATAACTTAAAGTCATACCTGTATCGATAATATCCTCTACCAAAATCAAATCTTTTCCAGATACATCCATTTCTAAATCCTTTGAAATATCAACTGATTGCGTGTTATCTCCACTATATGGGGAAATTGTCATGAAATCGATTTCTACTGGTAGCGAGATTTTTCGCATCAAATCAGCCATAAAACAAATCATTCCTCTTTGTACCCCAACCAATACCGGTTTCATCCCTTTATAATCTTTCGATATTTCTCCTCCTAACCGATTCACTTTATTTTGTATTTGTCTGGTAGATAAAAGTATGCTATCTATTCCTTTAACATCGGCATCAGCTAATGGTCCAAAACCGTATTTTGCCAAAATGCGGTGGAAGTCTTTACGGTATAGTAATTTTATGTTGATTTCAGGATACAGTTCTTTAATCATCCGAACCTTTCTGTTTTTTGCAGTTACCAAACTTTGTTTCAAAGTAGTTAATTCAACATAAAGATCTAAATCGGTTAGATAAAAATCAGGAGTCATCATTTCTGCGATTTTGCCTCCTTCATATCTTAAGGGGAATGATCGTGGTTCATATTCCCATTTGAGTCCGTAAAAATTTAGAATTTGTGCAAATTCCAATTCACTAGGGTGCGCAAAAATATTAGGTTCTTTTATCATCTAGTTTAGGACCTTTTTCAGGAAAATATTAGTTTTCGTTTAGCTTACGATAAACCTGAAGCTTTTTACTATAATTGTAGAAAAAATTGTAAGGATCTTTATTCGAAATATAAAGCAATACCACGTGGTCCACCAAAACCTTTAACCACCTCATTAATGTTTGTACCATCTAAGTTAGAACGGTAAATTGTATCAGACTCCAATCCTGTCCAATATAATTTTAATGAATGTGGGTCTATTGCCAAACATCTTGGCCCAGTTCCTTTTGTTATTACATCTTCTACTGAACTTCCATCAAGGTTTGAACGTTGGATTTTATCTGCATCAGAATCAGCCCAGTAGATTTTATTTTCATGTAAGGTTACTCCGACCTGTACTTTTAAATGTTTATTGATTAATTCAATATCGGTTCCGTCTATATTCGCTCTATAATTCCCTTTTGCCTCAAAGCAGTCAGCCCAATACATTTTCCCTTGATTGATATCTAAAGCAATTCCTGCTCCAGGTATATCCTTCACCAGAATTTCATATTCGCTTCCATCCATATTTGCAGTTTGCACTAGATTATCTTTTGAATCAGTCCAGTAAATTTTATTATTGTGTAGGTCTAATGCTATGTGTCTAGGCATCAAGAGATTTTCTACTAATATCTCAATATTTGTTCCTTCTATATCAGATCGTTTTACAGTGTGTGTGCCATAATCGGTCCAATATACTTTTCTGTTGCCTGAATCAACAGCGATTCCTAATGGAGAAATTAATCCATGGACAACAAAGTCATTAACTGTTTCGGATTCAAAGTCATAGTAATGTAATCCTGGTTTTGTAGTATCAGACCAATAAATACGCTTTAAATGTTTCATATATTCCTTCTTGTAATTTTACTTTCTGTTTAGGTATTGATTTAGATTCAATGTTAATTGATTGGGTCTCTCCGTTTCAGTGAACGTCCTGGCAATGATCCTGTATGTATTCCTTTATCGATTACTATGCTTCCGTTTACGATAACGTAATCTACACCTGTTGATAATTCACGAGGATTTTGTCTACTGGCATTAGCTTTTATTGTGTCTGGATCAAATATCACAATATCAGCTTTGAAATTATCTTTGATCAACCCACGGTCTTTAAGTCCAATTCTTTGTGCCGGATAAGAAGTCATTTTTCTTACTGCCTCAGGTAAAGAGAGCTTTTTTTCCTCTCTAACTATCTCAGATAGAATTGCTGGGAAACACCCGTACCCCATAGGTGGCGGGTAATCTCCAATTAATAATGCGTCACTTCCTACCATATATAAAGGGTGCGCAATCAAATCTGGCAGAGTCCGTGCGTCTATTGCATCAGCAAAATATGAGACCCTAAGTTCTTCATCTAATAGAAGGTCGCATAAAGCGTCAACTGGGTGCTGTTTACGCATTTCAGAAACAAAAGCAATCGATTTACCTTCATATTGTTTATTGTTTGGTTTTTTGAAATATGTAAGCCACATTTCATCCCAACCTAAACTACGAGGAACAACTTCTTTTTTTAATCTTTTTCTAGCGTCTTTGGAAGACAATACCTGAATTAATTTTTCTGGACCACCCTCGTGAGCCCAATCGGGGAAAATTATGAGTATTCGAGTACCACCATATTTATAGGGGAAACAATCGAAAGTTATATCCATTCCTTGTGATCTGGCATCTTCGACTAGGTCAAAAATATTGGATATACCGCCAGGATTTGTAGTTCTTCTAAACATATGTGTTAAATGGATAGGAATTCCACTTCTTTTACCAATCTCAATAGCTTCTCTAAACGGATCTAAATACCTGTCACCCAATCTATAACGAACATGAGTATGGTAAAACCCACCTAACTTTGAAGATTCTTTTGCAATATCAACCAGTTCATCAGTATCAGCATAATTACCTGGAGGGTAATCAAGTCCAGTTGAAATTCCAAATGCCCCTTCCTGCATAGCTTCTCTTAACAATCCTTTTTGTTGGTCTAGTTGTTTAGCACTAGGTTTATTCGCAGTCCACCCCATGGCACCAACCCGTAGTGGAGAATTACCCACTACATAAGCGATATTCACAGAAACTTTTTTGTCAAATTTATCTAGATAATCTGTAACGGTATTCCAGTCGTAATCAATTTTCGGATCTCCGTCCAGACCAGAATTGATTTGAACCATTCTATTCAGATCAGCACTGTCATGAAATGGAGCATAAGAATTACCATCGATACCAATCAACTCTGTGGTAACTCCTTGATGAACTTTAGGCATGTGCTCTGGTTCAGATAATATAACCAATCCCGAATGAGCATGTACATCAATAAATCCGGGACTAACTACCTTTCCTGTGGCATCTATAGTTCTGTTGGCTTTTATATTTGAAATATCGCCTCTTAATAGGTGAATCCGGTTGTCCTTAATTGCCACTGATAAAAAAATACCAGGGTTAGCAGCTCCATCTAAAACAAGTCCACCCTTTATTAAAAGATCAAACATGGTTTCCCCTCAACTTTTGACTTTATGTTTTTCTTTGGTGAATGTGTCATTGATTAATTAACTATATAGAATTATTTTCACATAGGGATCGGGTTGTTTCATCGAAGTGTTTTGATTGTTGATATGCAACCAGTCTCAAGAAAGGTTCTTTCCATATGACCCCAATGTTGTTTTCACGGTCTAAATCTATATCATCTGTATCAATTTCAACCCATTTGATATTAGCAGAATTGAGTTGTTTCCGATTGGTCTCTGTTTTATCATCATCTTTAAATTCATCGAACCAAAATACTATTGTGTTGGGTTCATCTAATTCATTTATCACCACAACATCACCATGTATCTTTTTTCCAATGTGTGCAAATGGAGAAGTTAAAGCGGTATAGTCGGTTAACACCTTATAAGGTTTTTTGTAAAAATCTAAATACAAGTCATGCATGGATTGACATTTATTGCATGAAAGGCTGAGGGTTATCCGATAATCTTTATTGGCAATGCATGAGTTTAACCAAGTTACTAATTTAATTTGCATATTGCTGGGGCTATTCGTATTTAGTTTTTTGTTTGATTCAGTCAAAAGCAGTGCCTGCTGTATTTGATAGATGTATTATCAATGAAATTTATTGAACTACCAACGTTGTATTCAGCTATTTTTACGTATTTAATTAAATTTATTGGATGATAAAATCCTAAATAAGTTGGTACTAATAAGGATAGGGTTATGGAATGTTCATTAAATACGATACCTGAAAAAAGTGGAAAAGCAGTATACATCAAAAATGGCCAAACGGTTAAAATCATAAATACGCATGGTAAACAGGTAATAGATACATGGGCTTTTAATGCCAACGATTTAAGTGAATATATGTCTATGGAGCATAGCCGAACAACGATATTAAAATTGATTCCTGCAGTAGGGGATGTTTTACATACCAATAAAAGAAACCCAATATTATCTTTTATTGAAGATACTTCACCTGGAATTCACGATGCTGTTATATCTGCTTGTGATAATGAGAGGTACCAATTACTTGGATATAACGGTTACCATAAAAACTGTTCCGATAATTTGGTCGAAGCGATGGCTGATTTAAATTTATCTTTTAAACAAAGAGGTACACCATTCAATCTCTTCATGAATATTCCATGGGATAATAAAGGTAATCTTTCATTTGAAGAACCAGTATCAAAACCAGGGGATTATGTCATATTCAAAGCTGAAATGGACGCGGTTGTTGCATTTTCAGCATGCCCACAAGATATATTGATGATCAATGGTCCTGAGAGAAATCCCACCGAAGCTCATTATCAAATATATGATTGAATAAGGATTTTATGAATAAATACATTCCTTCAACTTCAAAATGGGTAAGAGATCAGGTAGAGCTGTACGAAAAAAGTAACGGGACAGAAGGTAATACCGTTTCCGATTTTCCCGTAATGATTGTTACAAATTTAGGTCGCAAATCAGGGGCAATTAGAAAAACACCTTTGATAACAGTAAAAGATGGTGATAGATATGTTTTGATTGCTTCGCAGGGAGGTTCGCCTAAACATCCTAATTGGTACTATAATCTTCGGGCCAACCCTACAGTTAAAATACAAGATGGTTCTACTATTTATGATATGAAAGTTACTGAAATAATTGAATCTAAAGAAAGAAAAAGGCTTTGGGATATAGCTGTGAAAACATATTCCCATTACCAGGATTATCAAAACCGTACTGAAAGAATGATACCAATATTTTTGGCAGTACCAATTAAATAAACAAAAAACTTTAATGAACGGGAATAACCATCTAAAAAATTATGCTACCGGCCAAAAAGGTATGGTTGCCTCAGCTCATCCATTAGCATCAAAAGCAGGTGCCAGAATTTTAGAGAAAGGTGGTAACGCTATTGATGCAGCAATTGCAGTAGGATCAAGTCTTAGTGTCGTAGAACCATATATGTCTGGGGTAGGTGGAGTTGGAGTCTGTCTTGTTTACCTTGCTACAGAAAAACGTACAAGGGCTTTGAATTTTTCAGGACGTTGCCCTAGTAATATTGATGTTAATGGAATTACTCAAAACCAATTGAATGAAGGTCCATTATCATCCCTTATACCGGGAGTTGTAAGTGGATGGAGCGAATTGCATCAAAAATACGGTAGTTTGCAATGGGAATCTTTGTTTGAATCATCAATCGATTATTCCATCAACGGTTACAAATTAACACAACTTGGAAATCATGTTATTTCAGAATCACTTACCAAATTGGAAAGCAGTAAAGAAGCTTCTGAATTAATATTGAATGATTTATGCGAAGTTCCACAACCGGGTACGACAATCAAAATGCCATTTTTAGGAAATACCCTAAAAGAAATATCCAAAGACAGGTCTGCTTTCTATCGTGGTGAATTAGCTGAAACAATTGTTGATGGTAACAATGCATATGGAGGTACATTTTCTATTGAAGATTTACATTCTTACCAACCTGAATGGCAAACACCAGTTGGAATCAATTTTAAGGGGTATGATGTACTGACCACACCTCCAAATTCCAGTGGGTTTCAAATATTGCAAACTTTGAAAATATTAGAAGAAACTGAATTCGATGTTCCTGTATTTCAAAGTGCTGAAAATATTCATGTTTTTCTTAAGGCGATTAAATTAGCTTTGCAAGACAGAATAAAATATAGCTGTGATCCGGATTATCATGCAGTTCCAATCGACCGATTATTATCTAATGAATATATAAATGAATTAATCAACCGATTGAAATCTGAAAAATTTGAAGATACTTTAGGATCTGATAGACCAAAAAATGAAGATCGTGGCATGACAACTCATTTTGCTGTCGCTGACCAATATGGCAACGTTGTGAGTTTCACCCAGACTTTAGGGGCATTTTTTGGTTCAGGGGAAGTAGCTGGTAAAACAGGAGTATTTTTAAATAATGGATGTACCTGGTTCAGTTTAAACAGTAATGATTGTAATTATATCTCTCCATCAAAAAGAGTTCAGTTCGTGTTGGCACCTACCCAAATATTTAGAGATGGAAGAATACATGCTAGTGTGGGAACCACAGGTGGTTACGGTATATTACAGACTACCCCGCAAATAATTTATAATCTTTTATCAAATAGTTTAGATGTGCAGCGGGCTATAGATGCTCCTAGATTCAGTACGAGAGACGATTCAACAGTTATTTTGGAAAATTCATTTTCTAAACAGTTCAAAAATAGTTTAAGCAACAAAGGATATTCAATTGATAATGATTTTGACGACCCTATGGGTCTTGGAGCAGCGCAAGCCATATTAATAGGTTCTGATGGCATATTTCATGGAGGAGCTGATCCCCGAAGAGATGGTATTGCTATCGGAATCGATTAATTAAAAACTATATAAATTGAACAAATAGGGTCTCTTTTTAATTTAATTGGCTTAGGACATAAGTACCGTCTGTCCATGTGGGATCTTCCTCTAAATGTTCCATCATCTGCAGGTATCTTTGATGTTGTTCGGGGTTTTCAGCGTTTTTAACGTATGATTCTCTGTCTTTAAAAACAGCAACTCCAATCCAATCTTTGTCCTCATCTGGTTTCATTACGAACCACGCGACTCCTCCTTCTGGTTGTTCATATTGGTTGAAAAGATCGATTAATGAATTTTCATGACCTGATTTAATTTTGAGATTGAAAATGCTTCCAAACATAAGATTTACTCCTTTATATTTAATTGAATTAATTTGAGCAGGCAAATAGTTTCGTCTTCACCTGAGTGCGTGTAATTTTTGAATATTCCATTGCTTCGATTTCATTAGTATCTGAATTTCCAACAGGAGTAGGAACCCTGGAAACGAATTCAGCAATAGTTCTATTGTTGTAACAAACGAATGCTAGTTGCAATTTTTCAATATCATAGCTTGAGGTTATATCGAAATCTGGGAATATAATCGGTCCTGTATCAACCTGAAATCGGTTCCGATCTTCAACGTAATTCATAGTTTTAATCGGATATTCTATAACAACCGTAGATTTACTGTCTGGGGATTTAATTTCGGTTGTAGCTACTATTGGAGTTAAGTTTAAAGTTGCTTTTATAACATCACTGTCATTAGTCAATTCAACTACGGATTTATAATAAGATAGATTTGTGTGGAAATCTTTTAAATCCTTAGTAGTTTGACCTACTGTATTCATGTCTTGTTTAGGTTTTAATTTATCTGGGACCTGAACGTGACCTGATTTATGGTGAGTTTCTGAAAAGATTCCAACAAATTCTAGATTCGGGTTGTCCTGCCATAAGATGTCATCTCTATACATCCATTCGGTACGGCATGGGGTGATCAAATAAAACCATTCAGATGACCCCGTTTGGTTATTAATAATTTCACATCTTGAATCAATCAAAATTCTGACTGCTTTATTATCCCATGGCATATGACCCGGGTTACGTTTATCAGTAGGATCGTGTTGTGCTGTCCAAGTCACGCTGCTTATTCCATAATTACATATTTGCATTAGTGCTCACCTCTTCGATTTTCAATTATACAACTTCGAAACGTTATAAAGATGTGATAAATGAAGATGATAATTAATCAACTAAAATTATTGAATCTACCACTCCATCAACAATCGTTTCATATGTATCTGTATCCATACCTTCTAAGATAAACACAATAGATACAAGCCATTTATCGGTAGCGTAAATCAAAATAGCTGTATCTGTTTCTGGTCCCATTCCGGTTCCGTGGTTTAGATACGCAGGAAGTGAATCCATTTTTTCTGTTTTGTTAACATTAAATTCCCATCTATCTTGGATGAATGTATTTTGCCATTGTTCTAAATCCAATCCGTTGTTTTGTTGTACTTCTAACCTTATTAGGTTATTCCGGTTTACAATGTCTACGTCTTGAAGTACACCAGGAGGAGGAGTTTGGTCAGAATGCTCAATTAAGTCCCAATCATCAGGGAAAGAAATTGAAAAGCCAGCCGTCTTATGCTCATATCTTCTCGTTAAATTTAAATCTTGGTCAAATTTATTTGATGATTGCTTGTTTGGTTTAGATTGTGAACGTCTAGCATGTGATTCAACCAATAAGTTGACTTTTTCAGCACCTTTAATCGCATCGTTATAAAAAGGAGTGATATCCAAAGCCCTCTGGAAATTTTGCATAGCCATTTCATATCGGCCCAACTCTCTGTATGCCTCTCCTATAGAAACGTGTGTGTCTGTTAAACGTTCCTTTGCATATTTTGATTGTTCATTATTTAATTTATAAAGTTGTATTTCTGCATATCGTTCCCAATTTGTTATAGCTTTTTCGTATTGTTGAGTTTCCAAATAGCTTCCAGCTATAAAGCGATAACTCCATTCATTTTCATCGCTAGGATCTAGCTGTATTGATTTAGTGTAATCCTCAATAGCTCTTTCATATTGTTTTAATTCACGGTAAGTATTAGCTCTATATCTGTATGATTTTGGATTGTCAGGTTGTAATTTTATTGCTCTATCATAGTCGATGATTGATTGTTGTCGAGAACCTGAACGTTGAAATACTCTTGCTCTAATGAAATAACCGTCTGGGTCATTGTTGTTCAACTCTATATATTTATTGATATTATCCAAGGCTGCAGAAAATTGTTCGTTTCTCATGTTTTCTTCAGCATTTAAATAATAGTAGTACTTTATTGGTCCAGGGGTAGGGGTGGGCTGAGGTTCATAGGTAGGTTCAGGAATCGATGTTTGATTAGAGTCAGGTATCGAACCATTTAAGGATGTTATTTCTTTATTTGCAACTTCATTTTCTGGTGTTTCGATTCCTGTCTGTGCAGTTAGTCTAATGAAAAAACCTATAACTATAAATATCAAAATAGCTGCTGGAATAATAAACAGTAAATTATTAGATTTCTGTTTTGGTGGAATGTTATTCGATTGGGTTTGTTTTTTTTCAGGAAGGGTTTGATTGGTTTGTGGAAGAGTGTTATTTGGATCGGCTTGTTGTTGTTTAGGAAGGGTTTGTTTTTTTTCGGGAAGGGTTTGATTTGTTTTTGAATCTAGAGAGGACCCACAATTTTGACAGAATTCGTCTGGCCATAGATTCGTGCTTACGTTTTGGCATTTGGGGCAAACTAGTTTCGGAGGTTTAGACGATGATTTTATATGAAGAGAATTTCCTCCGCATGAAGAGCAAAATCCCGCGTCATCTGGGTTTTCTATATTGCAATTATCGCAAATTTTAACCATATGACTATTTCCCTTACCGTTTTAAATACCACACAATATATAATTAGGTGGATACCATAGTTATAAAATATTTACATATACAGCGTGAAAGGTCTAGTGAAATATACCTAGGTAGATTCCAGTTAAACTTTTATTTTTATTTGTTATATACTTTTCTGTATCAATAGGAGCCAGAACATGACAGATAAAAAAGAAGTGATGTTTTATACTGATGGCCGCCATAGCAGCGTGTATATGCATGAGCCTCCAATGTATAAGCAACAATTGGTAGAACCCGTTGATGAAATCCTGGATTTAGGAATTGATACTATAACATATGCCGTCGGAGATTGTAGTGTTCTTCTTTATGATACTAAAGTCGGGGAAAAATGGGGTCATAACGTAGATTTGACAGACCATGCAATTTGGTGGAAAGCTACACGGAATCTCAGATCTATGATCGAAAGGGGAATAGACCCGTTGATGGTTGTATGTGAACATGCAAAATCTAAAGGTTTTAAATTTTTACCATGTTTATTACTTAATTTAACTCATACATCTCACGGGCGAGTTACAAACTGCAGAATAGCTGATTTTACTACAGACCATCCCGAATGGTCGGTAGGGGATGAATCTGAATTTCCTCAGGCGAAATATGATACTAAGGGTAGATTGTCATATGCTGTACCAGAAGTTCGGGAAAACAGGTTGAAAGTTATCAAAGAACTATTATGCGATTATCCTTCAGACGGAATCGAATTAAGTATGACGATTGGAATAGCTCCATTGATAGCTAGAAAAGAAGTCAAAGAACACACTTCAACTTTGACTGATTGGATGAAACAAATCAGAGATATACGAGATAAGGCTTCCCACAATCAAGGAATAGATAAACGTCTTGCTTTACGCCTAAGTTCTACTATTGAAGGTAATAAGGATATGGGTATCGATATAGAAACATGGATAAAAGACTCTTTGATCGACACTATTATATTGGATACTTCAAGTTCTGACGGCTTTGAAGGACAAACTGATATATTGAGAGATTTCGTTCAACTTGCAAAAGGGACTGATGTAAAGATTTTAGCCGGTATTGAAGCTACAAATAATACAGATCTAACACCAGCGGTTAATTACGCCGCCGCATCAAATGCATATCACGTGGGAGCGGATGGAGTATTTTTTCATACTTATTATCCAATGACGAAACGTCATCCTTATAACAATGAAGCTACAGGACGGCTTAGATTCATGGGACATCAAGATGTAATAAGTACGAAAGATAAAAGATACCGGTTGGGAATCATAGGTGATATAGATAAATCATCGGAATACTTGAATCTGGCATTGGAAAAGTCACATCTGAATAAAATGTCGGTACAACTTCCAATAGAATTACAAGTTGGTAAAAAGAGTAAAGATATAAAAATATACGTGTCCGACGATGTGAAAACAGCTCAAGAACTTGGAAAATTATGGAAATGTGAACTACAGATAATGTTACCCAACACAACGGAAACAGATGAAATACAAATATTTTGGAATGGGACATTACTTCCAAAATCAATACAAAGGTCGGCTGATTGGGTATATCAATTAAGACCAAGACCTATGTATGCTTCAAATGGATATAGATTGCATTTCAATTTGGTATCTGAATATTTGCCAGAAATCGGGAAAAACACCGTAAAAGCACTGGTTGTAAAAAGAGATGAAACAATAGTAGATCCTGTGCGGATTACAGAAGTAAGAGTGGCAATAGATTATTTGCCACACAGGAATGCGTTAAGAGACGACGAAACATACGAAGGTTAAATACAAATTTTAAGGAGTAAATAAAATGAACCAACAAGAACTTAAGTCATATATTCAGGGTCCGATAGCTACCGTCCCAACACCATTTGATAAAAATTTTGAAGTTGACTATGGAAGGATGTACCAATTATCTGAATGGTGGGTTGAAAATGGACTTGTTAAGGGTAACGCGGTGATCAAGGTCGCTGCGGCAATGGGTGAAGGTCCTATGCTGACTGACAATGAATGGCCTGCTTTGTTGAGATCTACAGTGCAAGCAAGTAAGGGGAAAGCTAGCGTGGTATGTGGATTACATTATAAAGATACAAAACGTACAATCGAAGATGCTAAAATAGCGCAAGATATGGGTGCTAACGGGTTACAGGTTTGCCCTCCAATTTTCAACGCTCCTTCTCAAAAAGATATCTTGAATTATTTTAGTGATCTTTCTGACGCCATTGATATTGGTATCATGGTTTATCATACTCATTGGTTGAGAGGAGGAAGAATAGAAGTAGATACTATATTAAACATGGCTGAAATAGAAAATATTGTCTCCATAAAATGGAGTAATCCTGCAGATGTAGCATTTGACGAAATGGCAAAATTTTCCAAAAGATTCAATGTTATAAATAATGGAGGGGATCCTGCTACAGCCCATGAGTTGGGAGGCAGAGGTTATATAAATTTGACAGCTCATTCTTATCCTAAGCATGATTTGAAAATATGGGATTTGATGGAAAATAAGAAATATGATGAAGCTAGGGAACTTTATAAAAAAGTCGATGAACCTTTAAGGAAATTAAACGAAAAACTCAATCAACGCTCAGGCGGACAAGGAAGAATAGTAAAGGGTATGATGGCGCTTATGGGTCTTCCCTGCGGTGCATCACGACCTCCATCAGAACCAATGGACGTAAACGAACTAAATCAATTAAGAGATTGTTTAGTGAGTTTTGGATGGCCAGTGCAACTTACTGCCGAACAGGCGTTTGAACAAACTGTATAAATAGGTTTTTCTGCCGAATATAAATAAAAGTAAATTTGATAATGTCAGTGGATGTTATTTGAAATAATAATATCTGTACTAATTCAATATCAAATGGAAGGTTGTTTTTTGGAATATAGGATACTTGGTAAAACCGGCTTAAATGTTTCTTCTGTTGGCATCGGGTGCTGGCAAATGGCATCTGATGGAAGTTGGGGCAGTGACACTAATGACAAGCAGTCGATAGAAACAATTCATAAAGCTCAGGAAATTGGAGTAAATCTACTTGATACAGCTGCTAGTTACGGTAATGGCCATAGCGAAGAAGTAATCGGGAAAGCAATACAAGGCAGGCGTTCTAACTTTATTATTGCAAGTAAAGTTAAACCCGAAGTAGAAGAATATGATATTGAAGGAGCCCGAAGACAGATTATAGAAATTTGTGAAGCAAGTTTGAATAGGTTGCAAACCGATTATATAGATGTCTACCAACTCCACAGAGATCCAACACCAAATCAAACACCTATTTTTATGGAGGCTCTTAATTTCCTAAAACAACAAGGTAAAATCAGATTTATTGGTAGTTCAACTAATAATGTTCAAGTTTTGCAAAGTTTAATGAAGCACGGCGATTTGAGTGTGGTGCAAATTGGATACAATCTTATCAACAGAGGAGGGGAGTCGACTTTGAAGTTTGCTAAAAACAATGATATTGGGACTCTGATAAGAATGCCATTAGCTTCGGGTGCACTTACAGGTAAATATTTCAATATTAAACCGAATTTACAATCAAACGATCTTCGAAAATCAAGATTTACATCTGAAAAAGCGGAATCTGGATTAAAACGTTTATCTGATCTTTTGTTTCTAACTAAAGGTGATAAAAGAACTATGATACAAGCTGCATTGAAATTTGTTTTAGATACCGATGGAGTTTGTTCAGTCATTCCTGGGGCTAAAAATGTTAAGCAATTGGAAGAGAACGCTAATACTGTAAACGTAGCTTCGTTGTCTACTGAAGAAAGAGCACTTGCTATGGAAATTGCTGGTGAAGTAGGTAGTTTCTCATCACTTGGTGTAATACAAAGTTAAAAAAATTAAATATTTATTGATTCATATTTATGTCAACGAACAATAAATGTTCAAATCTTAACTTTCAATAAGAGTTGGTGCAATTGAAAGTTTATCTGGGATCGATGATGTTACCATCATAGACTGAGAGAATCATCAGGTTCTAAAGACACAACGTCATATTTATGTGAAATAGAACGGTTTAGAACTGGATCTGTTATTTCAATATGAAAGTCTTTCGGGAAATCTACACCTTCTAAATCTTTTTGTCCTTTGTAAACTTTATCTGGTATATTATCGACAAGCGGACCTGAACCTCCTAATAAAACACTTCCTTCTTGCAAAATCCAATTTTCATTATGTATGTAATATTGAACATCCAGTAATTGAGATAATTTATATTGTTGATATAGCACCAATTTGTTTGAAAATGTAACTTTGCTGCTAACAATGAGTTTGTCCCAATGGCTTTTTATATCTTCATATAACCATGCTTTATCGGACATTACAGCAGGGACCATTTGTTTACTTTTAGCAGTGTCATCAACTTTACCTAACATTTCGGTCCACATAACCCCAAGACTTCGGTCATTGTGGTCGCTTCCTACAGTTAAATATAATGAGTCGTTATATGTAAAAATAACGAACTCAGCTTCTCCAGATGTTTGAGGGCCTTGTACTTCAATCAAAGTTTCATTGGTTAGAAGGTACCGGCTTTTAAAGGCGATACCAGCTGGACCGTGCATTTTGTAACCAGTTTGTTTTATTTCATTGATGTATTGTGTTGTTGCACCAATATCTCTCGATGAATTACGTGAACATCCTACTCGTGACACGTTGAAATCAATTTGATATCCCGGTTGGTCAGCAGGAAGAATTTCCATCTGTAAAGTATTATTTAATAACAATGTTTTTATCCTAAAATGTTTAATCCTAAAGTTGGTAAAAACGATTATATATTATTTAGTTAAATATTTTGTAAATAGTAATATTTTTAAACAATTCCACAAAAAAGCACAGTGGATTTTATGAATTCTATCTAAAGTGGCGAAATAATGTTTCCTAACGAACTGATGGTTCTACCAAAGTAAAGAAATATTAATAATCTACAATTTTATTATAAACTTGTAGCCTGCTTTTAGAATCCGCTATTATTACCTGATTTTCCTGATTGATTGCTATCCCTGTTGGTCTGCCAAACTCTTTAAATTGCTCCATTAAATTAGGTTTTTTCTTTAAAGTATCTTCAGCAATAGTATTAGCTAAAGCTGACCTATCAAGTACATACAACGCGGCTTTTGAAAAATCTGTAGAATCTCCATTGAGGTTTTGTATGAAGTTTCCGTCACGATTAAAAATTTGAACCCTATTATTGCCCCAGTCCGATACATATATATCTCCGTCTTTATCTACCGCAACATGGGAAGGATGGTTTAGTAATTGATGCTCAGCACCCGTTGTACCTATTGTTGATATATATTGGCCTTTATTGTCAAAAATCTGAACTCTGTTATTACCCCAATCAGCCACATATATTTTTCCCTCATCATCGATAAATATACCCCAAGGATTACAAAATTGGCCTTGTTTCTTTCCCGATTCACCCCAAGATCTTATGTAACTGCCAGTTGGCGAAAATATTTGTATCCTATCGTTTCCACTGTCGACCACATGCAAATCGCCGTTGTTATCAAATGTTAAACCTGTAGGTCCTTTAAATTTACCAGGTTGATTACCCTTTTCACCCCATTTAAGTTTAACTTCATTTTTAGGGTCAGCTGTAGGGAATGGATAAACTTGGTCGGAATCAAAAACGTATATTGCGTTTTCGTATTCATCTGAACAATATATATCGCCATTAACAGATATAGCTAAACTATTAGGCCATGTCATAGTGTATCTAGCAAAATCACCTAAATGATTTTCATCTATCGTAGTTTTTCCTATTCTATTGCCCACATCTCCGTCAAAACCTTCAACTGAATAGCCAAATCCTCTATTAAGAATATAGATCAAGTTTTCATTATCTAATGCAATGTCCATCGGGAGAGCAAATCCACCTGTTTTTCCTAATTTACTGTCATTATGTTCATGCGTCCGTCGCCCAATTGTATGGCTGAATTTCCAGGATTTCGTTTTTGTTGAATTGTTCATGATAGTTACTGAAATGTTTAACAGAATTGGTATTCTTTGGTACCAGCGATCAAAGATAAAATGTTTGCAATTTGCTGGTAAATAATTTCATCCTCGATTTCAGAACAACCTTCAATATGATTCGAGTTGATTTCTTCTATAAGTTGGTTATATGTTTCTGATTCCAATTTAGAACAACTTAATTCTTCAAGGCATGAATCAACTATAGATTCAGCTTGGTTAAGATCTGAATTCTGTTTTACATTTTCAATGATAGTCTTAACTCCAGGTAGTTCAGTGTTTTTCAACCTGTCAGCAACAAAGTTCACCCTGTTGATAAAAGCTCCACTATTGATCCATTCCTTACCTGTATGCCATCCTTCAACAGTAGGAGGATTTAGTATGTCCTGTCCCATGTTTATAGGTGTTAGAAAAATTTCACCCCATC